>JAGVIF010000137.1 GCA_020056205.1 Lentisphaeria bacterium
CGGACAAACCCTGCCGCCAAATGTCGTAAAATTCGCGTCTAAAAGCGATTCTGATTTTTTTCTTGTCGCGCCAAAAGAAAAAATTTCCCTTCCTATAATTGCGGAGAGAAACAATGAGTCTGTTGTGTCAAACCTAGAAGAGTTGATTGAGGGCGATGTGATAATTGTATATTCTATTCTGAGGCAGGCCGACAATCCCTCCCTGAAAAACGACCCCCCTGTTTATTTCCTTGAGGTTATCAAGATAGCAAAAGAGTGAGTAGAGCCTGCTGAAAAGATTTTTGCGAAAATCGCAAAATCTTTTTTCAGCAGGCTCTCAAACGATCGGAATGATTATCGTAAATTTAGTTCCTTCCCCCTGTTTGCTGTCAACGGCGATGGTTCCGCCGTATTTTTTTACGGTTTCCTTGCACGAGTGGAGCCCATAGCCGCGGGAATGCCTTGATTTTTCCTTTGTTGAAAATCCGAATGTGAAGAGGTTGGGGAGGGCATTCGGATTGATTCCTGGTCCATTGTCCACAACCTCGGAGATGATGCTTCTGCGCCCGTCTTTTTCTTCTGTCCTGAGGGTTATTTTAATGCTCTTTTCTTTGTCGTTTTTTTCCGCTTCCATCGCCTCGACGGCATTCTTTATGAGATTGATATAAACTTGGGCCATCATCGAGGTGTCTATCAGAATTTCCTGAATATTGTCATGGATTTCCGTTTTTAACGAGACGGATTTTTTGTTGAAAGTTTCCTCAAAAATTTTTACGGCGGATTCTATCACGGGGGCGAGCGATGAGAGATTTTCCGTTCCGAGTTCTCCTATAAACCTCTGCTGGAGCTCTATTATCTCGCTGATGTGATTCAATTTGTTGGAAAGAGATTTCGTGAGTTTTGAATTTTCCGCGGAACGCGACGAAATGTGCGACACAAGCTTGGAAATAACGTTGAGAAATTGGGACCCCGTTTGATCATTGGAAAGGAAGTCCCCCGCATCTCCTTTTTCAATATGCCTTTTTATCTCGGGGAGAATTTCATTCAATATCATGGATTCGGGGCTGTCCGACGAAATCGGAAGATTTTTATCCCTTAACTCGACAACATTCAGTTTTGCCACCGTTACGGCGTTTCCTATATTGTGTATTATCCCTGCGGAAACCTGCAGCATTCCCTCTTCCTTCGCCTGTTGGAGGCCTTTTTCATAATCTCTTTTTTCCCTGAATATTTTTATCCCCTTGAGGCTGAGAGACGCTATTTCATTGAGCCATGCCAGGTAATCGCAGTCGTTTTCATCTATCGCATGCTCGTCAAAATCGTCTCCTGAAACGACCATCACGGCGGCGGCGGCCTCGCCTTCCAATATTATCGGAGCGACCACCATTCTTTTCGCGGTCTTTGAAAATTTTTCGGGAAAACAAGAAGGAAAATTTCCGCCTTTAAAAAATGCGAAACTCGCGGAGCCGCACCATTTTGCGATGTCTTCCCGCGAAAAAGGAATGGTTATGTCTCTGATAAATTCACTGTGTTTTTTTGGATGCGCCACGAGTTGAGATTCAATTTGCGATGAAATATCTTTTAGAACCGGGAATACGCCGGATACTGTCAGTCCCCTGACCGCGTCGTCCGTCATAAAAAAAACAGCGGCGCCGTCTCCTCCGAGCGAACGTTGAGCGTACTCACAATAACTCGAGAGGAAGGCATCGTCGCTTATGTCCGCATTGATAGCCTTTCCTGAAATTTCAAGGATAGCTCTTGTCCCTTCACGCCCTTTTTTCGTGAGTTTTTTATTTTCATAGAGAGTTCTTTGAGCGATAATAGCCCTCGATTTGAGAAAAATGATGGCCGCGCCCATCCCTATTACGACAAACAATAAAAGAATGAATGTTACCTGCAAAATTGTTCCTCCGCCATGTATGAACTTCTTACGAGCGGACCGCTCGCAACTTTTTTAAAACCTAACTTCAAAGATTGTTTTTTCCAGTCCTCAAACTCATCAGGATGCGCAAATCTTGCCTCGGGGATATTTTCTTCAGACGGGCAAATATATTGTCCTATAGTCAGCATTTCAACGCCGGCGCCGCGCATATCCCGCAAAGTTTCTTCAATTTCCTTTTCATCCTCTCCAAGTCCGAGCATTATTCCGGATTTGACAACTATGTTTTTTTTTGAGATTTTTTTCACATTTGACAGGACATCGAGCGACCGCCCGTAATTTGCGCTGCTTCTGATTAAAGGGGTAAGCCTTTCCACGGTTTCAAGATTATGATTGAATATGTCAGGGCCGGCGTCAATAACCATTGACAAAGAATCAATTTTTCCAAGAAAATCCGGAGTCAAAACTTCTATTTTTGTTTTAGGAGACAATCGTCGAATTTCTTCGATCGCCGAGGCAAAAAATTCAGCGCCGCCATTAGGCAAATCATCCCTTGTTACGCTTGTTATCACCGCGTGTCTGAGTCCCATTTTCACAACGGCTGACGCAACTTTCAGCGGTTCTTCCGGGGAAGGAGGAAGGGGTTTGTCGGAATGTTTCACCGCGCAAAACGCGCAATTTCTGGTGCACAAATCTCCAAGTATCATAAATACCGCCGTTCTTTTGCGCCAGCATTCTCCGAGATTGGGGCAGCGGGCGCTCGCGCAAACCGTGTTGAGCCCGCCCTCCGAAAGAATATTCTGAATTTCTTTTCTGTTTCCGCCGTGTCCTATTCTTACCCGTATCCATTCAGGCAGTCTTCTGTTTTTTTTCGCGGCATTCATACCTTGCAGAGGGGATTTTTGTAGGATTTTAACAATCTGTCAATAGAAATTGAGACATTGGCCCCGTGGAATTTCAGGCTTTTGACAGATAGTTTTTGAGTATCCGTCACCAAGCCCACCGGAGCGAAAGGAATATTTTTTAAAATTTTTACAGCTTCTTCGAGATTTCTCGAAGGGAGCGTCATTACAAAACGGCTGTTGGATTCTGAAAACAACAGTTCATGAGCTGTTTTTAATCCACTGCGCGGGATTTTGTCAAGGTCTATTTCAATGCCGAGCTTGCCGGCGATTGCGATTTTCGCAAAAGCGGCCGCAAGTCCTCCGAGAGCCGGAGTGTGCAATGAGTGAAGCAGTTTTTTCTTGGTCAAGACGGAGACGGCGCGATAGATTTTCTTTGCGAAATCCGCATCAACTTTTGGCGCATCGTTTCCGATTCCGCCGAGGAGAGCGAAATACTCGCTGCCACCGAGCTCAGCCTTCGTGAGACCGGCCACGCACACAACATCGCCTGCGAATTTCGCATCGAGGGTTACAGCTTTCGATATGTCGTCCATCCTTGACACCGCGCTGAATAGAACAGTAGGCGGTATTGAAATCTTTTTGCCGCCGCGGACGCTGTCATTTTTCATACTGTCTTTTCCGGAAATACATGGAACGTTGAAGGCTTTTGTGTAGTAGTAGAGGGCTTTGTTCGCGCGGACAAGCTGGGCGAGTTTGTATTCGCCGTCCGGAGTTTTCGGGCTTTGAACAGGATCCGGCCAGCAAAAATTGTCAAGCCCGGCAATGTGTCCGAGTTCTCCGCCTACGGCTATTATTCTTCTCACGGCAAGGTCTATCACGGACGCCATCATGTCGTAGCAGTCTATGTCGCTGTAACGCGGCAAAATGGCGGAGGAAAGCACGACCCCCTCTTTCGAGAGAGGCTCTGTCATTATCACCGCCGCGTCGGAGGCGACATCGCGGCATTTCCCAATAAAGGGTTTTATTACGCTCAGTCCTTTGACTTCGTGATCATACTGGCGCGCCTTGAATTCATTGGAACAAATATTGAGCCTTTCCATGATTTTGACTATATCGTCTTGAATAGCTCTTTTTGAAAACGACGGAGTTTTATTTTTTGGAGGAGTCCACTTCGCGCGCAGTTTCATTCTTGGCAAGCCGTTGTGCATAAACGAGATGTCAAGCAAGGCCGCTGTTTTGCCGCCGTATTTTATGTGGAATTTTCCCGAATCGGTGAATTTGCCGAGAACTGCCGCTTCGACATCGCGCATAGCGGCCAGTTTTATGAATTCTCTGATTTTTGACGGAGGAACGGCGAAGCTCATCCTCTCCTGCGCCTCCGAAAGGAGTATTTCCCATGGGGCGAGTCCCGCATATTTCAGAGGCGCTTTTTCTATGTCCATCTCACAGCCGCCGCATATTGATGACATCTCGCCGACGCTTGAAGACAATCCGCCCGCTCCGTTGTCGGTTATAAATCTGTAGAGTTTTTTATCCCTTGCCTCGTAGACGAAATCGCTGAGTTTTTTCTGTGTTATAGGATCTCCTATCTGAACGGCCTGCGTCGGGCTGTCCTGATGGAGTTCCTCGCTTGAAAATGTGGCGCCATGTATCCCGTCCTTGCCGATTCTGCCGCCCGCCATAACTATGAGGTCGCCCGGCTTTATTGATTTTTCAAAACCCTTTGTCTTGCCTATTTTTTTCGGCAGGGTTCCCAATGTCCCGCAATAGACAAGCGGTTTGCCGAGGTAGCGCTGATCGAAATATTCCCAGCCGAGCGCGTAAGGAATTCCACTTTGATTGCCGCCGTCTATCACGCCCTTGTGTATGCCGTCGCGAAGTCTTCTCGGATGCAGAAGCCCCTCCGGAACTTCGCGGTTTTTCGTGAACGGAGACGCGAGGCAGTAACCCCACACGTTAGCGATCAGATTGGCTCCCTGTCCGGTCCCGATCGGATCGCGATTCACCCCGACAATTCCGGTCATCGCGCCTCCGTAGGGGTCAAGCGCCGATGGACTATTGTGTGTTTCCACTTTATACACGAGGTCTTTTTTGTCGTTAAATGAAATCACTCCGGCGTTGTCGTGAAAGACGGACATCAGCCAGCCAATTTTTTTGGAGATTTCGCCGGTGCTTTTTTGAATGAAAGATTTAAAGCACGAGACTATTTTTTCACGCCCCCCCTCTTCATCAATATAAACGATTTCAGCATCAAAAATTTTGTGTTTGCAGTGTTCCGACCATGTTTGTGCAAGGACTTCAAGCTCCACATCGGTGGGATTTTGCGAGAGTCCGAACTTTTCCCGTCCTCCGCAATTCCTAAAGTAACTTTGTATAGTCTTCATCTCTTCTATAGAGAGGGCGAGGTGTCCTTTCCGGCTGATTTCGAGAAGTTCCCTGTCCGAAACCTCAAGGTCGTATTCTTTTACGGATGTCTCCGCTTTTGAGAGCACATAAGGCAGGTTTGGCGGTATTCCGTCCGACGCTATTTCCGCCTCTGAAAAAATGGATATTGTTTCTATCAGTTCGTTGGCGAGAAGTCCTTTCGCTATTTTTTCAATATCTGATTTTTTCAATTTGGGCGAATCAAAAAGATATTCCGTCGAACTGAAAATACTCTCGTCTTCCCCGAGTTTTCTGCCGATGATGTCTCCAATCGCCTCTTTCGCGGTCTTCCCGAGATTGTCTGTTACGCCAGGTCGCATGCCAATTCTTACAAGCCGCGAAAAATATCCGCCGCCGGGTTTGTCAACGCTCCATTCCTCGGTTATGGGATTAGCCAATTCCACAGCTATCTCGCGGGCTTGCGAAAGAGTTATCTTCGCGTCCACAGTGTACACATTTCTTGTTCTAATATTTCCGGTGTTGAACCCGAAGTAGCTTGCGGCCTGTTTTCGAACGGCCTCTCCCCTCGAATCCGGCCATGACGGCGCGGCTCTTATCTCAATTCTATGCATTTAAAAATATCCTGAATTTGTTTTTGCGTGAAACCTTAAACCTGAGAGCCAGTTGCAAAAGTCATAAACCGCGCCGTTGCAGATGCCATCGGAGGGCTCGCAAGTATTTTTGGCAGGGGCAATACCCACAGCGGTCTTGCCCC
>JAGVIF010000102.1 GCA_020056205.1 Lentisphaeria bacterium
CCTCTTGACTTTTCTTTTCCCCCGTTCTAACTTCCTCCCAATGATGAAAATCAATGAAAATCAAAATTCCTATCAGTTCAATCGTTGTAATGCAATATTACCGTTCATACTTCATGGATGAAAATAGAATAAATGAATAAGTCGTTGGAAAAAACTAAAATTGTAATTGATACCTGTGTCCTTGTTTCAGCCTTGCGATCTAAAAGAGGAGCGTCTTTTCTATTGTTGAGACATATTGATTCAGGAGAGTTTGACATCCTTTTGTCAACGGCTTTACTTTTGGAATATGAAGAAGTTGCTCGTAAGACAGCCGCTGATTTATGGATTGAGCCGGACAAGGTCGAAGATGTTTTAAGTTACCTTTGCGGCATTTCGGTGAAGCCTGGGATATTTTTCTCTTGGCGGCCGTTCCTGAAAGACCAGGATGACGATATGATTCTTGAGCTTGCCGTTGCTGGAAGCTCAGATTACATTGTTACGTTTAATACAAGTGACTTTAAAGGTGCGGAAAGTTTTGGAATTGGCGTGTTGACGCCAAAAGAGTTTCTAATTAAAAAAGGAGTGATTAAACCATGACTTCAATAAGCATAAAACTTCCTGATTCGCTTGCAAGGAAAACTCGTGAAATTGCTGGCAGGGACGGCATTACAGTAAACCAGTTCGTCAGCACCGCTGTCAGCGAAAAGCTTTGCGGATGGATTACAGATGAATACATCAAGCAGAAGGCTAAGAAAGCTAACAAGAAAAAATTCCTTGATGCATTGAACCAAGCGCCGGATGCTCCGCCAGTAAAAGGCGATGAACTTTAAGCGTAAAAATAATTTGAAAGAACTTTCTTAATGCCCTTAGAATGAAAAGTTGTGCGGTTGGTTTTGGTTTTAAGTTTTTTCTTTAGCTGATGTTTTGAATTGAAAGGCTTTGCAATCTTCTCTTCCAAAGGCTACCGTATAGGTCCAGTGAATATTTACTCGGAATATGCCGCGTATAGTTTTTTTTTGAACGGAGAGAAAGTTCCCACAGAGGAACTTTGCCGCGCGATTTCATCTATTTCGGATAGAACAACCATCATTGAAAAAGGAGGGTTTCTATTCAAGGCGTCTTTTTTTTGCGACGAGATTCATTTCGGAATTCTCCCCTACGTAGTTGGAGGAGAGAGAATGTGGCATTACAACATAATTATGAAAAGAGAGGACGCGTATCGTATTACCGGATTCATAAACAGCAATTACACGATCACGGTGATTCCCGACATTGCCGGAAAAAATATAGCGAAGAATTTTTCCGCCGAGATGAAGTCCGAGTTCTCCCGCAGAATGCGTTTGCTGGCAGACATTTTGATCCGATTTGGATTCGATCCAAATTTCAAGGTGGATGCAATAACATTAGGAGTATTGGAGATGATCGGTTATCCGGGAACAAAATTTGCCAGTCTGCAGGATATTAAAGACGCTAACCTAAACCCGTTTTTCACGCGAAAAACGGGTTAGCATTTGGCGATTTTAAGATGCGGGATAATGCCGATGTTTCTTGCTCCGCTCAGTTCAGATATCACTCTGACATTATCTTTTGCTATTAAATCGGGGTTATTGGGAAAATTTGAAAATGCGATTCCCTCAATTTTAATTTTTCTTTTTTTAAGGGCTTCGACCGACAGTAGCGTGTGGTTTATTGTTCCGAGCGAAACCGAGGCGACAAGGATTGTTGGAATATTCATATCTTTTATGAGGTCTGCCGTCATATAGTTTTTGGAAATTGGAACCATCAAGCCTCCGGCGCCTTCAACAAGCGTGATCGCATCAGGACATGTCTCCCTGATTTTTTCAAAGCAATTCAAAATTTTCACAACGTTGATTTTGCGATTTTCGCATTTTGCGGCGAGATGAGGAGAGGCGGAAAGTTGAAATGAATACGGACAGGCGAGTTTTTCATCAATCGTAATAAGTCCCTGGCAAAGACGTTTTATCACGGACATATCTGATTCTCCGTCCGAGAGCCCCGTCTGGACCGGCTTCATCACCGCGACGCGGAACCCTCTTTCAATCAGGGTCTTGGAGATAAAAGCCGCGGCATGCGTTTTCCCGATTCCTGTTCCGGTTCCGCTTATAAAATAGGCGCCGCCCTTTGAAGGTTTTCTGATTTTGAAAATTCGAACAGGCTCATCCATAATCCCAAAAGCTCTCCTACTCCACGATTTTCTACACACGCCCATAGTCTACTCGTATTTCGCCCTCAATTCAAACTTTTTCAACTTTTCTTGCATTTACCTACATTTTGCGTTTGAGCAGCGCCGCGTATCTGTCCCGATGCCCTCTGGGATCGGGATGCAAGCACTATTCATCACAAAGAACTTACATTAAATTCGGCTGATTGAACCGCAAAACTCAGGTCAAATTATAAAACACCATGAGAGGTGTTTTTCGGTAAAGGGGCCGCGCTTCAACGCCGAATCTACCCGGCCGGCTCAGACTAAAAAACAATAATTTTTGGTTTTTTCCTTGCCTATTTATTTTTCCCTGTTATCGTACTGCTATCTAAATTTAAAAAATATAAAATAAATTACAGGGACAGGAGGCTTATATGTGGTTCGGGTTTAGTTTCCTCGCAATAGGGATGGCAGTGGTAATGTTTATAGCGCTAATAGCAATGATAATGTGCGCTAAAAAGCAGGATACCGTTCCTGCCGCCAAGCCGGCGGCTATCGCTTGTATGGTCGTGGTGATGGTATGCGCATTCGGCATTCTCACTCAAACCGGAATGTTCGGCGATTCAAGCTCAAGCAAAATAATAGCCAATGAAATGGTATACGCAAAAGCCGGGGCATATATACCCGGAAAATACATCGGGGAAAAATTTCCGGGGGCGAAAATACTCTTTCTCGTTGATGATGAAAAATACAATTCCCGTCAAAAAGAAATAATTGAATCTTTCAAAGAAGGACTGGCAGGCAGAGCGGAGATAATAGCCAGTGAATGTCCAAGACCGCTGCCGCCCGCTCCCACGGAAGAAGCCGTTGCGGCGGAAGGCACGGCAACAACGCCACCAATCCCGCAAGGGCGAATGGATTCAATGATGATGCCTATCCAGGAAATTATGACGGCGCAAACCGTCAACGACATCATGTTCAAATATCCGAATGTCAATATGCTCGTCACTTTTGTGGGATTCCCGCGTGACATTAACAACATGGACATCTGGCGTGAAGAAAATCCTGAGAAAAGGGTAAAAGTCGCACTTGTGTCAGGAGAAATCTACCAACTTAAGCCGGCATTCTCGGCAAAACAGGCCGTAGCCGCCGTAGCTTACAGTCCAAAAGCTAAATTTGACGAGTCAAAGGCTCCGTCGGATATACAGGCGGCCTTCGACAAACGCTATCTGCTGATAACACTGGAAAACATTGAAAGCGTTCTCGCCGAATATCCCGGACTTTTCCCCGAAGAAAAATAAAATAATTGGCATACGCAATACGCGATAAGCCAAAAATCCGCAAGATTTTTGGCTTTTCTTTACTTATGAGCCAATTGCAAAACTCAAAACCGATGCCGATGAAGGAGATTATGAAATTCAGACGAGCCGCAAAATCGGAGGCATACCCGAGGCGGTATGTC
>JAGVIF010000116.1 GCA_020056205.1 Lentisphaeria bacterium
CCCGAGCGCCTGCGCCTCGGGGTTTTATCAATAAGAAACTGCCAAGAAAGAGACACGCTAAAGCTGTGAACTCCAACGGCAGTTTCAAAGGAGACATGAAATGAAGTATTTAAAGACAATGTCCTTCACTTTTTTTATATTGTTTTCTGGCAGCCTGGCCACCCTTCTCTGCATCTCCGGCTGCAAGAATCTTGCTGGTGACAAACAGACGGTAAACACCACAGAACAAATTTGGACAGACATGTGCCCTCCCCCGCTTAGTCTGATGCAGGACGGGGTGTTTTTATCCGAAAAGATTGGTTTAATGACCGGAGAGAAGACTTGGCGGACTGAGGACGGCGGCAAGACGTGGAAGGAAGCGTTCCCTAATGGTTTCTGGTGTTTCGCGTTTGCGGATGCGGAGGTCGGCTACGCTTGTGGCGGAGCTTGGGCAAATGCGCCCGGACTTGTCTACAAAACGACTGATGGCGGCGCCAGTTGGGAAAAAATCTTTGAAGGCCCTATCGGCCTAACGTCTATTGCTGTATCTGGGAATAATATTGTGGCAGGCTCGCCATGGCGGAGCGGTTCCATATGGCGAAGCGCCGATTCTGGAGCGACGTGGTCGGAAATTTCCGGAGCTGGCGGGGATATTCATTCTATTATCAGCACAGGCAGGGATTCATTCCTCGCACTAAATCTGACGGGAAGTCTCTGTCGTTCGACGGATGGCGGCGGGACCTGGAAGGAGATTGCGAAATTCGCAAAAAAAGTGCATACCGGCCGTCTCGCCATCGCCTCCGACGGTTCAATGCTGGTTTCCGGAGTCAATTCTTCCGCTCTTATGCGCTCTACGGACGATGGAATTTCTTTTCAGAAAGTTGACAATGCCCCTGACGGGATCACAGCTCTTATGTCAGGGCCAAATGGTTGGGTCACCGCCGGCACAGAAAGCAATGGCCTATGGGAAAGCTACGACAATGGTTTGTCATGGAAACAAGTTTATCAGACAAGCAATGCCATCAACGCGAT
Source organism: Lentisphaeria bacterium (assembly GCA_020056205.1). Lineage (GTDB taxonomy): Bacteria > Verrucomicrobiota > Lentisphaeria > Victivallales > GWF2-50-93 > JAGVIF01. Next base: position 1,012 of record JAGVIF010000116.1, read on the forward strand.
CACTCAAGTCAACAAGATTTCATGGGCTATTGGTGGAAAATTTGGGCGATATGGATTCTGGCCGGTTACTGTCCTTTTACGGAAAGGAATTCAAGCCCAGGTTGAAACCGGAATAATTCCAGTAAATTATGAAATGCCTTTTGACGGATTTTCCACAATCGTCATTGAAGACGGCGATAGGAATCGTGTGCGGAATCTCTTCAACAACCAGCCGACCAAGAGCGGAAAAAATACCAGCTTCTGGGATGCCCGTGATGAGTGGGGGGATGTAGTTCCACTTGGAAATTACCGCTGGAGAGGACTTGCTCACAAGGGTGTCCATGCAAATTATCAGTTCCATTTCAATTCTCCCGGCAATCCGCCATGGAGGACATCCGACGGCGCCGGAGCCTGGGGTGCGGACCATTCCAATCCCCAGGCGGCGGCGGCATCGGGAGACAAAGTTTTTCTCGGATGGCCTTACTGCGAAGCGGGACGACGACTTATCGCGGTAGATGCCGTAAGCGGACGGAAGCTTTGGGAACAGGGTTTGCGTCTGACGCTGGGAAATCATTACGGAGGCAATGCCACTGCCCTTGCCGCGGACAAGGAATTCGTCTATGCGGCATTGGAAACACCGGAAGCGGGAATTGGCTTCTGCCGCCTTGCCATTGATACGGGAAAAGAAGTCCAGTTCAAAAGGGTCGAAGAAGGCAAGATTGTCAATGAGATTGACCATGTCTGCGAGCCTAAACCGGGATCGCGTCCGGCGCCCGCAGTTACAGAACGGCCAAACACGCCAGACAACTTTGATGCCTCCAGCGCGGGCAGTTCACTCCGCGGCTGCGCCGTTGATTCCGCCTATCTCTACGTGTCGTCGTACTGGAACGGGAATATCTATGTCTGCGACAAAAGCACCGCCGCGAACATCAAGACAATATCAGTTCCTGAAGTCGCGGGCATCGCATCTCCCGCCGATGGACATCTTCTCGCCATCAGCGCAGGAGCGGTTGTCAAAATAGACACGGCATCAGACAAAATAGAACCATTCATTTCCAGTAACCAACTCACGGCGCCGCTCGGAATCGCCATCGGCCCGTCCGGAAATATCTACGTGTCCGAGCGTGGTTCCGCAATGAGAGTGTCTGTCTTCTCGCCTGACGGCAAAAAAATAGGAACCGTGGGAAAAAATGGAGGCCGCCCATTTTCAGGTGCATACGATCAAAAGGGAATGCTGATGCCGTGGGGAATGGCTGTTGATAATGCCGGACGCCTGTGGGTTGCCGAACAGGATTTCTGCCCCCGCAGAATCAGCGTCTGGAGCGCGGACTGGAACTTTGACCGGGAATACATTGGGGCTTCGACCTATGCCGCCACCGGCGGGGCTATAAATCCCGACGATCCGACCATGAGCATTGACACCGGGACAATATTCAAGCTAAACTGGGAAAAAGGAAACTACAAGCCCGTCTATTCACTGCCGCGCATGGGAGAAGCTAAGGGGGCAATTTTCGGCTGGCCTTATCCTGCGACATCATTCAAACCTCATGCCAAGACAAGGTTTCTCAAGTTTGAAGGCCGACAGTTTCTACTCTACGAGGAATCGCCGATGACCGTCTTTGAACTTGTCAATGGGAAATGGCTGGCGAGAGCCGCGCTGGGAAGCGCATACGGGATGATAGCTAATGTATGCCGTCGGCAAGGAGACTGGGATTTCGACATCTCGGTGATACCGGGTGCGGACAAGACATACTTCATTACTAAATGGCCTCCGCCACGGGAGCTGAAGGATTTCGCCTTCATCTGGGTGGATCAGAATGGCGATGGTCTCTGTCAGGCAAATGAATTCGAAGTAAGTCCTGAAATTAAAGGGGTATGGATGGGGCTGCACATGATGTTTGGCGACGACCTGAGCGCGCAACTCGGACTGATGCAGATCAAGCCATCGGGCTGGTCAGCCTGCGGCTCGCCGTTGTATCGAATGGCTGATTTGAAACTCTCCGTCCAGGAACCGAATGAACATCCAGGCGGAAAGGACACGTGGATAAGAACTCTAGGTGGATGACTGGTGACAAGCGGCTATTCGAATGCATGGCGGAAATCAGCGACTCCAATGGTTCCGGCGCTGATGTCCGGCTACGATCCATCCGGAATCCGCAAGTGGACATTTCCAAGCTGGTTTCAAACGCATGGCTCTTTGAAAAGCCCCTCGCCGCGACGCGGACTTCTCGTAGGCGACTGGTATTTTGGAGGCTCGGTCAATATCGGCGGAGACATCGGGGAACTATTCCATGTGATGGGAAACCTCGGTCAGCACTACATCTTCACGACTGACGGATTATATCTCTCCGAACTGTTCACCGACGGCCGCAGCGGAGCTGTCACACCGGCAAAAACTGTCCGTGGAATGAATGTGGATAACATGACAAACGGCGGCGAAGGCTGGGCCAGCGGATTCTTCAGGAACGCGATTGACAAAAAAATATATGCGATAAGTTGCCTTGGAAGCGCCACTGCGCCATGCGTGTCCGAAATAACGGGATTGGAAAGCGCCGTCCGCCTTAAAGGCTCTGAATTGTCCGTCACCAACGAGCAAATTACTATGGCGAAGGAGAATCCTCCAAAATCAATCGAGGGAACGCTTTCGCCTCTTGTCATGACAAAGACCTCCAAGGCTCCGGTTATTGACGGTTCTCTTGGCGAATGGGATCTTTCCAACGCCACTGGAATACCTGTTGATGAAAAACGCGGAGCAACATGCAAAATGATGATTGATGACAACAAGCTATACTTGGCGTGGAAAGTCAGGGATCCTTATCCATTGCGTAATGGCGGTTCGGATCCATTCCTGATGTTCAAGACCGGGACCGTCCTTGATATCATGCTTGGAACAGATCCCGCCGCGTCGAAAACCCGCCAGAAGGCCGTAGCAGGGGATATCCGCGTTTCAATGACGGTCATGAACGGCAAGACTGTCGCTGTCATATATCGTCCAGTCGCACCCAACGCGTCCGATGGGACATCCTTCTCAAGCCCGAACCAGAAAGTCGAATTCGACTCGGTGCGTATTATTAAAGGAGCAGTGATGGCTTGGAAGACCTTCGACGATGGATTTGTCTTTGAAGCCGCCGTTTCTCTTTCAGAACTTGGATGGAAGCCAATTGCAAAACAGACGATCACAGGCGATATCGGCGTAATCTACGCGGATGACACGGGAACAAAAAACATATTGCGCTCCTACTGGACCAACAAACAGACAGGGCTCGTCTCCGACATTGCCGCAGAGGCGACACTGACTCCATCTCAGTGGGGTGAAATACGGATAGGTGAATAGGATGAGCCAATTTCATAATTCAAGAAAAGAAAAGGTCATGGCGGGCATGCCCCTCCACGCCCGGAACGGGCGTAAAGATGGAGGGTCGCGCTTGCCGCGACCATAAGGGCGGACGCGACCTTGCCGAGCGAAGCGACGCTTGCCAAAGGCAAAACCGCGTCCCTCCATTAAAAATGCAAATTTCAACCTAAAACAGTATAATCGTCAGGTTAAAACCCGACATACTTGTGCGGAAGTTTCAAAGGAGGAGTCAGGAGTCAGCTACTGAACTGCGATTTTCGCAGTTTTATCAATAAGAAACTGCCTAAGAAAAACGCACGCTGAAGCTGTGAACTCCGACGGCAGTTTCAAAGGAGTGTCCGTCTGGCGTGGCGCCAGTTTTATCAAAATGAAACTGGAAGATAAAGGACAAAAGGGACAGCGATGCCGATAGCGATAGCGAACTTGGGAAAAGAATTATGTTGGAGTTCACAGCCCCGAGCTCCCCACGAGCGCATTCTGCCTCGGGATGCAAGCACTGCGGACATGGAATCTTCGGCTTTAGCGTGGGTTTTAAATTTAAAATTATTTTCGTGTAATTCGTGGGAGGAATTGAATCGAAAGCGGCGCAGGTGCGCCGCAGTCCAAAGACGGCTGTCGCCGCCAGTAATTTTTGATGCGTAGCATCTTTGGAGTGCGAAGCCCCTGCTTCGCTTTGAGTTGGAAATGCAACCGGTCTTGTGCCCGATAGCGATAAATCG
>JAGVIF010000366.1 GCA_020056205.1 Lentisphaeria bacterium
AAGGCAAACCCGCAAAACTTAGGTTTTGTTACGGAGCGCTATGTGAGTAGCGCGTTGTTGGCTCATATTTCTCCAAAATCCAATGCGCCTTGTCTTGGGGTCAGGTACTTGGCTAAACCTTCCATCCTGACAAGGTCATCCGGCAGAGGCAAACGTTCCAATGATCGAGGTTCAACCTTGATGGCATCTCCGCCATAGGATTTTCCAACCTTCTTAAGATTACCGATGGTCTCCGGGTTCGAGAGCACCTTCCAGAGATGTTCAACAAAATCGGAAGACGCGTGTTTGGGATAGACGCAGAGCAGGCACGTGAGGGGAACAACGTCGGCCCGGTTCATAATGAAACGCGCACTTCTTCTGCCGAGATATGCAAACAGGATTGGCGGAGTCTTCCGTGTCTCCATTCGATACCACGGCTTTCGGGTCTTGATGAGCGTTTTGTCTGGCAGACCGTTCTTCTCGCCGTCCTCAAGATACTTCTGTACACGCGCCGGAAGTTTGTCAAATGGCACCCCGTTGACGTTCAGTAGTCGGGTTGGCCTCCCCTTGTCTTCCAATCGAGAAACATCCTCCGGATCGAAATACTCCCCTTGAACATCTCGCATTCTCCCCACGGCCTTCACGAGCAAGGAGTCGGGGATTCCCAATTCCTTGGCGTGTGCAGATGTCATGAAGAAAAACTCATTGTCACCAGTGACAATGCCTCGCATAACGGAGGCAAAGTCGCCGAGTGTGTATTGATATTTGGAACCGTCGGACGGTGGTCTCGACAATCCGGTTGCCAGACCTTCAGACAACAGTCGGCGGTGGACTTGAATGCCGTTGTAGTTCTTCTGGTGTCGCCCCACAACGACTGCCGTCAATTCCTTGGAATCGCGATCAAGGCACTTCACCCAGTCAAATTCTTTGTCCGGTTTTGCGTTGCGGATGAGAAAGACGAGTGCGTTGGTGTCAACATCGGGAAAAGGGGTGGCTTCTGAGGCGAACGCGATGACCACGTCCAATCTGTATTGAGAACAAATCCACTGCCAAAGGGCATGAGCAAACACGCCCTCGCAGATGTCTGCCGAAACAATATAGGCAAGGCGTCCCTCGGGCGCCAAAGTCTGAAGCGCCCTGATGAGAAAATAGACATGCAATCCCGCCCGCCCGTCAATATGCCGCCCTGTCGCCTTTCGTGCAAACTCCCGCAAATGCTCCTTTTGCGCAGCCGATAGACGGTGATGGCGGATATAAGGAGGGTTGGCAATTATGGCAGGGAAGAGTTCTGATGGTGGATCGAGAACGAAATCCCTCATTTCTACGTTTTGCAGGTCGTGATTATCCAGCCCGGACATTCTGGCCTGGCCGATCACCTCCGGATCAATATCGCGGCCAAATAGCGCAAGGTCAAAGTCGTGTGACCGCGCATAGCGTTTTGCTGCGCGAAAGAAGACACCCTCACCTAAAGCAGGGTCAAGCAGACGTGCTGGTTTTTCCTGTAACACATAGGCCACCATGATGTCCGCCGTCCAATCAGGCGTCCAAAACTGTCCCTTCTTGCGTAGGGCTTCCCTTTCAACTCCAGAACGAGGGAGCTTGTATGTTTGTGTTTTTGGCATGTTTGTCTACTTGAGCGAGTTCAAGACTGATAATGCTTCCGCCGACAGGTTCGATTTTCCTCCAACAAATCGCACGTATGGGAGGATGTGCCCATTCTTGTCAGTGATTGAGTCCGCCACCAATTGCGGTTCTTCGACTGTTGTGGCCAATGGATAGGCATATCTGTAGTAAATCTTATAAATCACCTTCTTTGTCGTGGCACCGCCCGGAGCCTGGAACACCTGCACGGTTGGCTCAATGTCACCCCGCGAAAACAGTCCCTCTGCATCCGCGAATGATATCCCGAATGCCTCGTCAAAAAACGCATGCCAAACATGAATCGGGATATTCCTTTTGCTCTGCCAGTTCTTCAAGGGCGATCTGTCTTCCTCCTTGATGATAATCGTTGGGAGGACCGCCGCTTTCTTTAGACCGTTACGCCCGCCCAGACGTTTCTGTGGGCTAAGCGGTGTTGCGTAATTCGGCATCTGCTTGGCCCGCCAAAGACTGGTCTCACATTCAACGGCAATCACGGCATGTTCCAGCAGGTCTTGCATCTTCGGGTCATCTTCCGTTGTGAATGGCAATTCACTCAGTCCGTTCAACTCCTTGACAGCAGAGTCAACCTTAGCTCTATCCTGTACTCGATAAATCAATAAGTCGGGCCGTTTGATATCACCAAGTCCGGCTTTTTCAAGACGCTCAAAATAGAGTTCAAAGGCCCGTACATCGTTGTCAGGAGCAGTTCCGCTCGGACCGTATGGCAGCGCGAAATATTTGCCGGTCGCGTTTACCGCATGGGTCAATCGTTCTTCGCTCCACACACCTTGAGACCATCGCATGAGAAAGTCGCTTCCGCGAAGGCGTCGCGGGTTGAGCAAGAAATCTGCCCAAGGTGCGTTGCCCATCGCCTGGAAAGTCATCCGAATGTCTTCCATCGAGACGGACAAGACCTTCTCAAATGGGTGTTCTCTATGTCTGTTCATATCGTTCCTTTTTTGAGTCAACAAGTTATTAAATAGTTTCCGTTTAGCGTTCGTACACTGTAGTTGCTTTTGCGGAAAATCAAGGAAAAGAGCGTTTTTTTGAGTGATTTTGCTTAATGTAGGTTAATTTACGCAGTTGCTAAAAAAAATCAATTACTTGAAAAACCAAGTTTGCGGTTCATCATATGCTCCATATACATTATTTCAAAAGGAGTTAACATGAAATTTCTAAAGATATTTGCTTTGCTTACGGTTTTAAGTTTCGGACTGTCCTCCGAAGAACAATCATCAACAGTAAAAGGGGGGAATATGGATGCAATTCTTTTAGTCACATTCGGGACAAGCGAGCCGGATGCAAAAAAAGCCTTTGTCAACATAGAACGGCTCACAAAAGAGAAATTTCCTATCTCCCAAATCCGATGGGCATACACTTCCGAAATCATAAGGAAAAAACTGGCTAAACAAGGGGAAATGCTTGATTCCGTTGAAGAAGCAATGGAAAAACTCAGGAAATCGGGCGTTAAAAAAGTCGTAGTTCAATCGTTGCATATAATTCCCGGCGAGGAATTTCATGATCTTATAAAAAGCGTCTCAAAATTCAAGAGTGATTTCGAGAGAATAAGCGTCAGCCCTCCGCTATTGAATTCAGCGGACGATTTACGGCGAACCGTTAAGATAATGCTTTCGAAGATTCCTTCGGATCGCAAAAAGGAAGACGCTGTTATTTTCATGGGACACGGTTCGCCGACGCACCCTTCTGATATGATTTATCTTGCCGCCGCATATTACATTGAGAAGACGGACGAGAACGCTTTTCTTGCCACGGTCGAGGGCAATCCGACATTTGACGAGACGCTTGAAATACTGAAGGCGAAAAATATTAAAAAAGCCTATATTCTTCCTTTTATGTCAGTCGCGGGCGATCATGCCAAAAACGATATGGCCGGCGATGACCCTGATTCATGGAAATCCATTCTCACAAAAAACGGCATTGACGCGGTTCCGGTTTTAAAGGGCATGGCCGAATACGATGAGATCGTGAACATTTGGCTGGATCATCTGGCAGAAACAATCAAAGGCTTGTAGCAGCGCAATTTATTGCGCGTTATAAAGAGCGGCGAATAAGCCTACTACAAATAAAGAGACTATGAAAACGAAAAAAAACGGAAAATTCTACGGTATCGGGGTTGGGCCGGGGGATCCGGAACTTCTTACAGTCAAGGCTGTTAAGGCTATTGAAAGTTCCGATTATATTTTCGGGGCTTCTTCCGGAGAGGGAAAAGAAAGCATAGCAGGCGCCGTATCAAGGAAATATTCGTCAAAAAAAAGCATTTTTCTCCCGTTGGTTTTTCCTATGGTCAAGAACGATTCGGTGAAAAAAAAGGCATGGATTCAAAATGCGAAACTGATTGCCGAAAAACTTAAACAAGGACTCGCGTGCTCTTTTGTTACGATCGGCGATCCTATGCTTTACAGCACATGCTCCTATCTGGTCAAAGAGATAAAAAAAATAATTCCCGATTTGACTATTGAA
>JAGVIF010000360.1 GCA_020056205.1 Lentisphaeria bacterium
ACCCGAATGGCGCTAAGTTAAGGCAGTTGCCACAGGGTAACTCGGGTCTATTTGACCCGATAATAGCGGGTCAGATAGACCCGCGCTACTTCAAATTGCACCTTAACTTAGCGGCATTCTCACCGAACCCCGCCTGCCGTGCGCCTGCCTGCACCGCTGGGGCGATAGGCAGGTGTCCGCCTGACTGCGAGCGTACTTGCTCAGGCAGGCGCGCAGACAGGTCCTTTCGGTGAATATTTACTAAGAGTATGCGCAAAAAAAAGATTTTGCGATTTTCGCAAAAATCTTTTTTATTTGCATTGTCTTTAATCAATGATAATATAAGCGAATTTGTGTCTTGGAATATCCATTCGATTTAACTTCATAATATATTGGCATACAATAACTTACATCATCGAAAATCATGCCGTTCCGGTCGCAAAAAATATTTTATTTTTTCACTCTTTAAGGAGAAATATCATGGCGAATGAGGTGCTTAGAACAAGCCTTGACCCTGCCTGTGTGCGCACGGAGTTGAAGGCGCAGTCGAGAGACGACGCGATACGCGAATTGGTCGAAATAATCCATGCTAAACATCGTCTGAAGAATCCGGACGAGGCGCTGTCTGCGGTCATGGAACGCGAACAAAAAATGTCCACGAGCCTTGAGAACGAAATAGCGGTGCCCCATGGAAAAACCGACGCGGTGGACAGAGTTCTGGTCTCAATCGGGATAAAACACTCGGGGATAGACTTCAAGAGCGCGGACGGCCAACCTTCGAAAATCATAATACTGATGCTTTCGCCCGCTTCCACTTCGGGGCCGCACGTCCGCTGTCTTGCGGAAATCGCAAAACTTCTTCAGTCGGAAACAAACCGCAGACAAATCATTGACGCGAAAGACGCTGAAACCATTTACAGGATAATGATTGGGGCTGGCTTGCCCGCAACCTAAAAGAACAAAGAAAGGGTTCAGCGTTCAGGGTTGTAGCATAAGCCTCCGGCTTGTGGCTTGATTGTATGACTGTTCACCGTTCAGAACAATTGAATTAAAAGTGGGAAGAAAAATTATAAAAAATACTTTCGTGGTCTTCGTGCCCTTCGTGGTGATAAATGTTTCGTTCAATCAGAATGAAGACATATAACCACGAAGGACGCGAAGACCACGAAGAGGATATTGTCGATCACTATTCACTCTTTAGTTTCAGGAGAGAATTCAGGATTCAGAATGGGGAAAAGGAAGAAAAACTTTGTGCCGGAGTTTATCCCGATTCTTGGATAGACATCGGGATGCCTTTAACCAAATAACCCTAATGATAAAAATGACATTTGACAGACATTTTTTCTTCAGCCGGACGGCGATGATTTCGGCGTTGCTTGTCTGCCTTTTTATGAGTACTGCTCCAATACTGCGCGCAAATCAAATTTCATCCGCTAATACTGATACAAAGGCATCGGACACAAAAACCGGACAAGAGGCGGCGAAGAACGCGCCCGCCGTTTCGCCCGCAGCGCATCCTGAGCAAAACGATTCTCACAGTTCTCGTCATTCGCCAAAGGCTTCTCATTTATTCAATGTTTTTCTGATTCCGGTAACAAACTCCATGATTTCAACCTGGATAGTTGCGGCGTTTATGATAGTTGCGGCGTTTTTTTTCAAGTATTCTCTCAAGAGGGGCAGGTTCAAAAAATTCACAGGGCTGGTTGAATTTTCCGTATCCTCGCTCTTAAACTTTTTTGAGGAACTCATCGGCGGCTCTCTTACGCGCAAAATATTCTGGTTTTTGGCCTCCATCTTTTTTTTCATCCTCTTTTTGAATTGGTCGGAACTCTTTCCCGGCGTAGGGAGCATAGGATGGGGAAAGGCAGCCACTAACGGTTTTTTGATTGATAAACCCATTTTTAGGGGCGCGGCTGCGGATCTCAATATGACTTTAGCGCTCGGCGCGCTGTTTTTCATATTCTGGTTATTCTTTTCGTTAAAATTCAACGGAGTGAAAGGATTCATCCTTCATATTTTTGGGCCGAAAGGGGAATCAAACGAATTCATGTTCATCCCTATGATAATCATTTTCATCGCCGTGGGATTTCTCGAAGTCGTTTCCATCCTGGTCCGGCCTTTCTCCCTCGCGCTGCGGCTCTACGGAAATACCTTCGCGGGCGAAGTCCTTCTCGATACTATAGCGAAAAAGGTCCCTGCCCTCGCATGGATTGTTCCCCTTCCATTTTATTTCATGGAGACGCTGGTTGGATTCGTGCAGGCCTTTGTCTTCACTCTTTTGTCGGCGGTCTTCATAATGCTCTCATGCAGCCATGAGGATGCTCATGAACCCGGGGCGGACATCATACAACTTAAGGATTTGAATATCCAATATCCAACACGGAATATCCAATGACGAAGGAAGGAAAAAAGGATTTGAATATCCAATTTAGCGACGAACTGCGATTTTCGCAGTTTATCAATAAGAAACTGCCAAGAAAGAGACACGCTATAGCTGTGAACTCCAACGGCAGTTTCAAAGGAGAGAAGAGAAAGTAAACTTTTAACAAAAGGAGCGAAAAATGCAATTCATGCACATTGGTATAACCGCCGCTTGCGCGACGGTGAGCGTTGGCGCAATTGGGGCATGCTCAGTTCTTGCCGTGGGCAGAAACCCTGGGGCGGCAAATAAAATTCTTGTTCAGTCAATTCTTGCGATCGCCTTCGTGGAGGCTTGTGTGTTCTACGTCATTTTTCTGGCTAAATAGCGTCCTACTGCGCTTTGCGCAGTTTTATCAAAATGAAACTAAATTGATAAAATCGGTGTTCATCGGTGTTCATCGGTGGTGAAGTTTCAAAGGAGAGAAGAGAAAAAATATGAACACGCTTTTGGCGGCTGCGGAAACTGTCCAGTCTCCCGGTATTGGCGGAATTATTGACACATTCGGGATTAATATATACGACCTCGCCGCGCAGGCCGTATGTTTCCTCGTACTCGCCTTAGTTCTTAACCGCTTTGTCTTCAAACCTGTGATGAAAATCGTTGATCAGCGGCGACAGGAGGCCGAGGATGCCGCCGCCAACGCCGAAAGGATAAAAAAGGAGTTGAAGGCGACCGAAGACGCGAGATCCGAAATCATCCGCAACGCATATGAACATGCTGAAAAGATTATTTCGGAAACGAAGGCCGATGCCGCCACCCTTAGAGAGCATGAAAAAAATCGCACGGAACAACTTGCGGTTCAAATACTTGCTAAAGCCCGCGAGGAATCTCTTCTCGGCCATGAAAAGATGAAGATCGAACTCAAAAATGAAATCGCCGAAATGATTGTGCGCCTTACCGGCGTCATCGCAGAGAAAAACATAGACAGCCAGGACAGAGAGCGGATTTTAGATTCCGCCCTCAAGGCTCTTTCATCTGAAAAGCCCAACGACAAAGGAAACAACAAAAAAAACAAAGGAGACGAATATCCAATAATGAATGGTCAATAATCAATGATGAAATGGGAATTTTCTTATACTTGGACATTGGATGTTGATCATTGGATATTTTAATAATGAAAATCAACCGCCAGCATCATAGAATTGCCAGAGTTCTCTGGCAGGAATGTGTTGCGGACGGTTTTCCGAACATCTCGGCAATTAATAACAGCATAGCAGTTCTCCAATCGGAAAAAAACAGGCAAAAGGAATTTATTCTTAAGGCGCTCCTGAACAGAATTTCGCTTTTCATCAGAGAAAATAGACTGAATATTTCAAGCCCTGATGAACTGTCGGAAAATCGCAAAAAACAAATTCTCTCGGCAATAGGGCGCGCAGACAGATTCTTCGGGGGAATCACGTTCAGAAAAGATGAATCAATGATCGCCGGCCTGAAATTGGAAAAGGGCTACGACATTGAGGATTATTCCGTCTCGAAACAGCTGAAAAAACTAAAAAACAGGCTCCTGAAAAACTGAAAAGGGAGCAATAGAAAAATATGGACAAGATTATAGAAAAAATTGAACAGACAATCAAATCCTTTCACCCC
>JAGVIF010000211.1 GCA_020056205.1 Lentisphaeria bacterium
AGGGGCAAGACCGCTGCGGGTATTGCCCCTGCCAAAAATACTTGCGAGCCCTCCGATGGCATCTGCAACGGCGCGGTTTATGAGTTCTGCAACTGGCTCACACATCAGTAATTTCTTTCGATGAGGAGTTTTGCCCATTGTTGAAGGAGGAACCGGGAATCGGACTCGGGGAATTTCATAAGCAGATTCAGGGCTTTATCCCTGATTTGTTCCGCCTTTTCAAGGCATTCGGCTTCAGCGCCGCAGTTTCGCGCTATTTCTCTGACTATGCTTATTTGTCTGTCGGAATATTTTTCTTTTCCGGCCATGGAAAGCAAAACGGAGACTTCGTTTTTCCCGGCGAGGCTCAAAGTTTTGAGAAAGAGGAATGTTGGTTTTTTCGCTGAAAGGTCTGACAGGAGGGGTTTGCCTATCCTGCCCTTATCGCCAAAAACTCCGAGCCAGTCATCCTTCAGTTGAAACGCCATCCCCGTGAATTTTGCGAAATTCGCAATATTGTCAATGTCTGCGGTTCTTTTTTCTTTTCCGTCAAGGGCGATCAATGCTCCGCACCTCGCGCAGAATTCAAGCAGGGCGCCGGTTTTCATTTCGGCAATTTTCAGCGCGTCTTTTTCGGAGACTTTGCTCCAGTTTTTGAATGATATTTCGACATCAAGCGCCTCGCCCGAGATGAGGTCTCTTCCTCCGAGCACAGTGAGCATTTTCGCAAGTTCAACGACGGTTTCATGGCTCACTCCAAGCGAAGAGCTTTTAAGCAGGATATTCATCGCCCACGCATGCTGAATGTCCCCGCTCAGTATTGCCTGCGCAAGCCCGAAGGTTTTCGCGTCCTTATCCGAAAAGCCTTTTGATTTTGCGAAATTCGCAAGGACGCAATGAGTTGAAGGCTCTCCTTTTCTTGTGGCGCCGTTGTCTATGATGTCATCGTGAACGAGCGTCCAGTTATGAAATATTTCCACTGCGGCGGCCGCGAATTTCGCATTTTCATTTTCGCCTCCAAAGAGTCCGCATGTCCAGCGCAGGAGGGCTGGTCTGAGCCTTTTCCCTTTTCTGAGGGGATAATCAAGCGCTGATTTTTTCAGGAACGGAGGAAAGATTTTCCGCGGAAAATCATCGCGGCGGATAGTTCTTTCGGTCTCGGCGGAAATTTTTCTCAATTCCGCGTTAAAATCAGGGATTTTAGTCATTGCAATATCGTTTGATTTTCTGTTATTTAAAAGCAAATGAGAGAAAATATTCCACAAACGCGGCAAGTCAAGCGAAGTTTTATTTCAAGGCGGAATTAACAAAATTCTAATGTCCCCCTAAACAACCGCAAACTTTCCTCGTGTATAATGTGTTAAATGAAGATGTGTTAAATAAATAAAAAAAGGGGAGGAGTTGAAATGAGGAAGAAATCTGTTTTCACTTTGACGGAGTTGTTGGTGGTCATAGCGATATTTTCGATATTAGCCGCGCTTCTTCTGTCGGCATTGAACAAGGCCAGGGACAAAGCAAGGGAGATTTATTGCCTTAACAACACCAAACAATTCGGTTACGCCGTAACGGTTTATTCAGACACGTTTGACGGCTTCGCGATTCCGTGTATTTTTGGAACGTCCAGTCAATACAGTTGGATAGATTATCTGCGCAATGACGGGATGAACGATCTGGTGTTCAAGTGCCCTTCTATGTCGAGTGAAGAGTGTTTTAATCCTTACGGCGGGGGCAGTCTGCCATACAGTGTAACCGATGCGTCATATACCATGAATGTGATAGCGAAGTCGGCTTGGAATGGGGCGGGTATCACTTCCGACCCTGACCGCTCCGCCGGATGGGGCGACAATTCGACAAATCCGATATCTTTGAAAAAAATCCGCGATCCCTCGAGAAAAATTTATATCGTTGATGTTCTTAAATACGACAGCGCTTATGGCGGATTCTTTGGCAGCAGTGACGCCACGCGGATTGTAAGCTATCTTGAAACGGATCACGGCCCTTTGCCGTTTGACGCCGGCGCGGATCGCCGCGATGTGGGCAAACATCACAGCGCCGGGTTCAACGCCCTCATGGGGGATACACACGGAGAACTCATAAAAGAGTCAGAACCGGATCAATGGGTTGTAACAACTGATCTCTGAACTTAAGACGGGCGAACGCCCGCAATCCAAAAGGAATAAGAGAAGAAGTCAGCGTCCTACTGCGAGTTTCGCAGTTTTATCAATAAGAAACTGCCAAGAAAGAGACACGCTAAAGCTGTGAACTCCAAC
>JAGVIF010000317.1 GCA_020056205.1 Lentisphaeria bacterium
GAGCGCACTGGATTATCAGATCGCCGCCGAGCCCTCCGTTGCCGCCGTTAGGGCCTCCTTTTGGGGCATATATTTCCCTTCTGAAACTGCAGCAACCGTCTCCGCCTTTGCCGCCCTTGATTTTTATTCTGACTTTGTCAACAAACATTTTGAAAAATTAATAAAACAGCATTACGCTTGAACAGGCAGAATATTAACCTTTTTTCCGCCGTTTGAAAACTCGACTTTTCCGTTCACAAGTGCGAAAAGGCTGAAATCTCTTCCGCAACCGACATTTTTGCCGGCCGTGAATTTTGAGCCTCTCTGTCGAATTATAATGCTTCCGGCCGAGACTAATTCTCCGCCGGATGCCTTCGCGCCGAGCATTTTAGGTTTGGAATCCCTGCCGTTTCTACTGCTTGATTGTCCTTTCTTATGTGCCATTATTGACCTCCCAAAAAGATTAAATAGAATTAAAATCGGAGTGTTAAAGTATCCGCTCATTTGATTTTTTCAAACAAAATTTCTTTATTAACGGCTTTGGCGGTGTAATATACGCGAATAAAAACGTAAAAAGGAGAGTTTATGCCGGAGATACACCCTACTGCCATTGTAGATAGCCGCGCGAAAATCGCGGATGACGTTCAAATCGGGCCATACTGCGTAGTTGGTCCTAATGTCGAGATCGGTTCGAAAACGGTACTAATGGCTCATTGTTATATAGACGGCCGCACAAGCATTGGAATTGAAAACAAAATATTTCCATTTGCTTCGATAGGGACGGATCCGCAGGATTACGGGTTCAAGGGAACATTATCGTACATCAAGATTGGGGATCGCAACGTGATACGCGAAGGCGTTACTATAAATCCCGGAACCAAGCCTGAAACGGAAACGAGAATCGGCAACGAGTGCTATCTGATGATCAATTCTCATGTCGCTCACAACTGCAAAGTCGGCAATAAGGTTATTCTGGTTAATTCAGCGCTGCTTGCCGGTTATGTGGAAGTCGGGGACGGCGCGATATTGTCCGGAAATACCGGAGTGCATCAGTTTTGCAGGATAGGCAGGTTTGCCATGCTGAGCGGCGGGAGCGCAATTTCAATGGATTTGCCGCCTTTCATGATAGCAAGCGGAAGAAATTTCGCTGTCGATGGGGTTAATCGCGTAGGATTGAAAAGGAATAATTTTTCAAGGGAAAAGATCAACGCCATCACTGATCTATATAAAATATTTTTCAAAAAAGGATTGAACACAACGAACGCAATAGAGAAGATAAGAAAAGACATCCCTCTTTTCCCTGAAATCGAGGAGTTCATCAGCTTTGTGTTGTCCAGCAAGCGGGGTATCCTTAAACGGGATCGATCTGCCCGGAAATCGGTGGAAAACGATGAAGAAGTTCTAAAGCGCTAAAGTTCTAAAGTGCGGGAGTTCGGGAACGCGAAAGTGAAAAAAGGAAAGATGAATAAATTGATTCTCGACACTATTGAAAAAAAATCTGATCTCCTTATTGATTTGTCAAAAAAAATCCATTCGTCCCCCGAACTCGGATTTGACGAGAAAAAAGCGTGCCGTTGGCAGATAGATTTGCTCAAAAAACTTGGATTTAAGGTAACAAGCCCTTTTGCGGGAATGAAGACGGCATTCGCAGCGCAAAAAGGCGGCGGAGAGCCGAGAATCGCGTTTTTGTCCGAATACGACGCGTTGCCGGAACTTGGACATGCCTGCGGACATAATTTAATAGCGCCCTGTTCGATAGGGGCGGCGGAGGCGTTCGCCCTGTCTCTGAAAAAAGAAAATCTTTCGGGAACAACTCTCGTCTACGGAACTCCCGCCGAGGAAGGCAAAGGCGGGAAATTAAATATGGTTTCAAAAGGAATCTTTAGGGAGGCAGGGCTTGTCCTTATGGCTCATCCCTCTCCTGTCACAAGCGGATGGGGCGGCTTTCTCGCGATAAGACGATTCAAGGTTGAATTCTTTGGAAGGGCATCCCACGCGGCCGCCTCTCCGGAGAAAGGGCTAAACGCGCTCGACGCCAACCTCCTTCTTTTTCAGGGAATTAACGCGTTTCGACAGCATATCATGGATAAAAGCAGAATTCATGGAATTATTGAGAACGGAGGAAGTGTCCCAAATATAATTCCGGAATATTCATCCTCCTCTTTCTATCTGAGGTCTCCGACGGAAAAATATCTGAAACAGATTGTTAAAAAATTCGGACAAATTGTGAAGGGCGCGGCAATGATGACCGGCACGAAATTCAAGATATGCGAGGGAGTCGAATCATACAAAGCGGGACTCGTCGTGGAGGCGCTCAACAGAGAATTCCTGAAAATCGCGAAAGAGCTTAAAATGAAGAGAATTGAGCCCGGCAGGGACGGGATGGGCTCAAGCGATTTCGGCGATGTTTCCCGGAGAGCGCCGGGGCTTCACGCCTACTTCAGTATCAGCGACAAAGATTGTCCCCTGCATTCAAAAAACTTCGAAAAAAATGCGAACTCCCGAAGAGCGTTCGATTCTATGCTCAAAGCTTCGGCTGTTCTCGCAAATATAGCCCTCAACTTTTGCTCAAACACCAAATTCAGAACGGAAGTCATCTCTGAATTCAAAAAAAATATAAGAAACTGTTCTTAATCCAACATTGCTTTTTAGAATATAAATGATAGATTAACGCTCCTTTCATCTTAAAAACAGTTAAAATATCGGAGACAAAATTATGGGAAGACATTCAAGCCTTAAATCGAGCGGCAAAATAAAAATAAAAAGAAACGTCTTGAAACGTTATGAACGGATAGACGTTCTCAAAAAAGCTGAAAAGTGGAAAGACGGCGACAAAGCCTTCGGCCTGCCTAAAACAAAAATCGAAGCCTGAGTGCGGGAGCGCGGGAGTGCGAAAGTGTAGCACAGGCATCTTGCCTGTGTCCTTGAATCGGAGAAACGGCGAACCGGAGAAACGGAGATAGGAAAAACAGTGAACATCGAACATTCAACATCGA
>JAGVIF010000554.1 GCA_020056205.1 Lentisphaeria bacterium
GACCTTCATCATCAGCGGATAGGGCAGGCGCAGCGGACTGAGCAACTCCTGCAGATGCTCGAGCGCGCGGCCCTGCTTCATCTGGTCGTAGATCGGCTGGTGCGCCGGATTTGCCGGCTTCACATACTCGTATTGAATCCGGTTAGGCTTGGCTTTCGGGGCTGCGTCCGCCGCGCCGATGGCCGACAGCGACAGAACCATGACCGCCGCGATGCCGAACCGGAGCCCGCTCATCCGCGGATCGTGGCCGCGCTGTCGCGGGAAACTGAGGGACATCGGTGGTCCTTTCGGGCAGGGTGTCGCCTGACGGGAGTGTAGCGCAGTTTGCGGAGGCGGAAAGCGTGTTGCGCGCAGCATTGGCGCGCGCCTTGCGGCGGACCTGTTCAGAGGGGCGAGGCGAGCGGCGCGCGCGCAAGGGTCTGCGTCGTCACGTGATAGTGTGTACCCATGTACAGGATCGCGGACCCCGCGAGGATCATGATCGCGATCACCAACGCCAGACACATCTGCGTTTCATGTTTCTCGTTGTCGAGATGAAGCCGCATGGCGCGTTCTCCGCTCGCCTCCGGGAGAACAATACGCCCAGGGCCGCAACGTTCCAGCAACAGGGCTGACGTATTCGGCGCGTTTATGTGCGGTGCGAAAGATTGAGCCGGAGCGCGAAGTCCGGCGCGGGATCGTTTCCCGCTGGTGAACCCGGCAGGGACCGCGGTTATCCGCGCGGCGTGAGGTCGATCGAGCGCACGAGAATGCGCGACGCGCCCGCTTCGAGATGACCCTCGCTGTATTTCCGCGCGGCGCATGACGTGATGCGATCCTGCAATCGCGCGAACTGGTCGCCGCGCTGGCTTTCGCGGACATTGCGCGCCTTCTCGGCGTCGTCCATCGCGGAGTCCGAGACGCCGCACTGAATTTCGGTGTCGCCGTCGGCCATGAAGAACAGGAACGTGCCGGTCTGGTAATCGTGACCCTGGGCGCGAAGGAAGGTGAGTGGCATGGGGATCGTCCTTTCAGGCATGTGATGCCGGTGCCCGAAGGAGAGCGTAGCACGGATGGCGCGCGCCGGGCGCGGTATCTTTGCCGGATTGTTCCCGCTCATGCCCGGCTGCTAGTCTCCCGAACGGAGCACGGACATTTCTCCGCTCATCTCCGCGAACGTGGGGATCCAGAGGCGATAGGGCATGAGCTTCTTCGTGTATGTGCTGGCGAGTCAACGTAACGGCACGCTCTACATCGGCATGACCGACGATCTGCTGCGCCGCGTCTGGCAGCACCGGACCGGGGCCGTGCCGGGATTCACGTCACGATACGGCGTCAAGATGCTGGTCTGGTACGAAGCGCATGAAAGCCGCGAGTCAGCCTTCACGCGCGAGCGGCAACTCAAGAAATGGAATCGCGGCTGGAAGCTCAGGTTGATCGAGTCAGAGAATCCTGAGTGGAAGGATTTGTGGGATGACCTGTCGCCGTGAGGTCGTTAAGTTCTGATTGCGTCCGGTGACGGCTGTCGCTTGATATATGATTATTTTTCAAAGGACTGGGTCCCCGCTTTCGCGGGGACGAACGGAGTGAGCACGATCTCTCAACCGCTCATTCCCGCGCAAGCGGGAATCCAGTCAATGGGTCCAACAAGCAAAGCTGATAATGTAATCCCGGATTTCGCTGCGCTCCATCCGGGCTACGCTGGCTGAGTGGAAGGATTTGTTTGACGATTTGTCGCCGTGAGGTCAGCTCAGTTCTCATCGCATCAGGAATGATTTCGCCCGGTCTTGCTGTTTTATCGGTCTGGGTCCCCGCCGTCGCGGGGACGAGCGGAGGCGGCACCGATCCCTCTCCAACCGTTCATTCCTCGCAAGCGAGATATTTCAACCGCTCATTCCCGCGCAGGCGGGAATCCAGTCAATGTCTGACAAGAAAAGCTGATGTCGGCCTCGGATTTGGCTGCGCTCCATCCGGGATACGCTGACTGACTGCACGGCGGCGAGATTCGAAAACGCATCTCTCCAGTCACGCTTAAATAGCGGTAGTTTCCAGAGGCTCTATCCAGTTGAGCTACACCGTGCTCGATGCGGATACCAGTTGAGTCAGGATATTGATCTATTCAGGAATTGGGCAGTGGGTCTCCAAAATGCACGAGTTTGCATGCGCAGGCGCCCACACCAAGTTCACGCATATTTAGTATGGCTACTCCGGCGTTATCGGCCGCGCGCCTTTGGATGTTGTCTGCCCACACTGCTTTTCTCATGAGTATTTGATCGATTGGAAGTTTCCTTTTTGCCCCTTCGTTACGGAACTTGGTGGCGGCTTCCCAAACAATTTGGAGTATGTGACCTGTCTGTAGCGTCGGTCGAATAAAACGGTTCAAGGTATTTTGATAAAAATACTCTTCATCAAGTCCTTCGATGCGCGGCGAGACGCCCGCAAATGGTAAAAGTGCGATTTTATGTTTCTTGACCGCTTCCCGGAGAGAGGCGCGGCTCTTGGATGGCATCTTGCCAACAAGCTGCAACTTTCCGTCACGACTTTGAACTGGGATTTCGATTTTTACACTTTGAAGATCCGCAGAATATTGTAGCGAAAAAGTAGTGCGCTCTCCTCTGGCAGCAGCGTCATTTTGTGTTTTGATATTGAGCGCCGAGGAAATGAGGTCGCGGATCACAAATGATCGCATTAAATTTTCGTGGCCTGTTTCCAGTCTATCCCACATCCATTCTGCTTTTATCTTTCGTGCTAACGGTGGCAGCTCGTCCAATTCTCCCACCCACTGTGAGACTCTAAACATATAGGCAACCAGAGCATTAGCGTATTTGTGAGCTTTTCCTCCAATACGCAGTTGGCTCGTTTGAGGATACGCACATATCGCGATTGCCTTCGCTGCGTTTTCCACGGCATTAATGGAAGATGGAATAACTATCGCTTCCTGCGGAGTGGTGTTCCAAGAAGCACGCCGCAGTGCTTTGTTAAAAAAGTCATGTGAATTGCGATTCAAGCGAACCTCTTAAAAGCTATGCCCGACCAAGGGCCGGGCATAGCGACGACGAAATCAATCTATGACCCTCACGAACACCCCGTCGTTGAGCCACACGTATCGCACTTCATGCACGTGCCGTTCCTCACCAAAGTGAAGTTCGAGCACTCGGTGCACATGTCGCCCTCGTAGCCGCGGGCTTTGGCTTCCGCGC
>JAGVIF010000405.1 GCA_020056205.1 Lentisphaeria bacterium
GCTCTTCCGATCTGTGCCTACAACCCCAAATCCAACAACAGGATTCTTTATCATCGTTCCCGCCGAAGAAGTCGTCAAAACATCCATATCAGTCGAGGACGGAATAAAAATGATCGTCTCCGGAGGCATACTCGGACACGATAAATTTGAGCAATTGTTTCAGAAACAGCCGTAACTCCAAAACAGCAACATTTTCAACGCTTCTCATTCATCATCAATCACTTCGCTATACTGGCACCGTCTCTTTTGTATTCTGAGAGCCCGACGATACCAAGGTATCGAAGGCGCTCGAAGATCGCAATTGGTTCCTCACGGATTCAGGTATTATTCAATGCTTTTTGAGTCCTCTTTATTTTTATCCTCCGCCTTTTTGAACAGTTCGCCATATGGGGTTATAAATACGGCGATGTTGTTTTCAGCTATCAAATAAAGCCATTTGGCGAATTTTTCGTTCTCTTCTTTTGCTTTTGTTTCAGTGGATTCTTTTTTCTCCGCTAAAGATTTTTCCCTTTTCTGTTTCTCATCGGCCGTTTCGCTGTCAGGCGCGGGCGGTTCGATTATTTCCGCTGCCGAGACCCTGATTTTTGCGTAGCGCTCCGAATCTTTTTTTCCTCCAACGATGATTTCATACTTGATTCCGTCAAAGGTCTCTCCGGCGAAGACCTTTGGCTTGTCAAGGCCGCTCTCCGAATCAGGCGCGCCTGGATTTGCGATTTTCGCAAAACTGAGACGAGCCAAGGCTGAGCCGATTGAAGAAAGTTTTGCCTTGTCAATCTCTTTTCCGTCCGGAGGATTTTCAAGAGTAAATTCATCGCCTTCATTTTTTCTTGAAATAGTCCAGACGACCTGATTCTGATCGGAGAAGGAAGCTTTTTTCAGATTGTCTGCGGAAATAAAAGTTTTATCTGCCCACGCGAAGGCGTCATTTTCCAGATCGGGAAGGATTTTGTTTGCGACAAGGACTTCATTTTTTCCCGGAAGAAGAAGAAATCTGCCGTCAGGAATTTCGGATCCCATTGGATTTTCAGAATTTTTCTGAAAATGTTTTTTCCCGGCGATAAAAGAAAAAAGAAGCAAGCCGTCATCAGCGAATATTTCAATTGTTTTTGACCCCGCATTTTTATCCGCGGTGTCGAGCCCAAGCCGCGCATATTGGGATATTCCGGCGTTTATATTTTGCGTGTTTTTCATCTCCGCGAGATCGAACGAAAACTGCCGCAGTTTTGATAGATCGGCGGGGTAATCGTAGAGACTGGAGACTGTCCATGCGTCATTCTTTTTGCGGAGTTCGACGCGGAGCGAGCCGCCGCCGATTTTTATCGCGCTCATTTTATCAGACAAGCCGGCCGGAACGATGTTTTTCCCTATTTTTTCCTCATTTTTGCCGACGGAGGAAAACTCTTTTTCGCGGACGGCAAAGAACGCGACGGTCAAAATAATTGCGGAGAGAGCCAGAAAGATAAAATGTTTTGATTTCATTTCGAGCGTTTTCCTGTATGATATTTAAGCCACATTCCGAGCCCGGCAAGTATCACGAGCGCCGGAATCAGGGATGAGTTGACGACCTGTATCATCGTCTGAAGGGAATCTATCTCCTTTCTGAGGTCTTTTCTTGTCTGTTTGAGTTTTTTCGCCGTTTCTGCCGACTCGGTTCTGTATTTTTTAATTTCTTCGACCTGCTGTGAGGAAAGTATGTATTTTTGTTTTCCGTCTTTTCCGTGCTGGAGTTCATTGATTCGCTGTTGAGCCTCTCCTCTTTTCTTTTCAAGGTCAAAAATTTCTTTCTGGTATTTGTCCTGCGCCTCAGCCTGTATTTTCATTATTTTTGACAATGGTCTCTGGCGGATGCGTCTGGTTCTTATGCCGATCAGATCCGAATCGCCCGACATTTGTTCAACGATATTTTGGAAGAAAATGAGATTGTCGTTGAAAGGCTGGACTATGAGCCTGCCGAGATATTGCTGTCTCGCCACGCAAAATTCGTCCGCGAACATGTCAACATCGGAGAGAAGGAGAACAAATGTATCGGGAGATTCTTTTATGAACGCATCTGTTTTTTCTATTTTGCCGCCCTCTTTTTCCTCTTTTTTCTTCGTACCGGAAGGCATGCCGCCGGGAAACGCGGTTTTAAATTTACCTGACAGTTTTAATATGAGATTTTTTTCGGACGCGTCTTTTTTGAAATCTTTCAATATTTGAGCGCCCGGCAGTTCGGCCATAAAAGCCTCGACGAAGCCGGACGATGGGGATGCGGAAACGATTTTTTCGAGTTTAAGGCCTTCCGAGGGGGATGACGGCGCGGAAAAAGCTCCCGCATAAATCATATTTACATGGTCGAGATCCGAAATCGCCGGATCGTTGCTTTTTTTCGCGAAATCTCTGAAATCGAGGACGGTCGGATAGACCTCCATTTCCGGCGAATTTATATTTCTCATAGAGTTTTCAGTGTCAACGAGAACTTTCGCGTCCGAAAATTTAATATTCCAGTTTTTTAGAAATTTTTCCATGTTTGACGAGCCCGGCGGAATTGTCTGCCCCATCATTGCCTGCGGAGAAGTTCTTGACTCGGAGAAACAGTACGGGTCGAGGGCGATAATGAGTTTTCCTCCGTTCATCAAATATTGATCTATATTGTAAAGTTTTTCATCGGAGAGGTTTTTCGGATGCAGTAATATGAGGACTTTTATGCCATCGGGAATGCTTTCGCTGATATTTATTTTTTTTACATCAAAGCGTTTTTGAAGTTCGGCGACAAAAATCCATGGCGGCTTAGGCTGGCCTTGCCTCATAAAAGCAAGCACATCTTCGCCCATGACAGGCAAGTCGGTGATTATGCCGATTCTCTTTTTCGCGTCGCCGGCTCCGGCCTCGAATATGGCGCTTGTTATCATATATTCGATTTTTGTCTCATCCTGCGGAGCTATAAAAGGGATGCTCACGGTCTTATCGAGACAGTTGACCGCAAGCCCAAGGTAAAAATTTTCTCCGTCCGGCATCATCTGCCCGCGAACGTTGTCCATATTTGCGGAGTCTTCGGAGTCGGAATCGGGCGTAGGATCGAATTCCTGAAGAGCCAATTTGCCTTTTCCGTTGATAACATATTCATCGAGGAGGTCTTTTATTCGTTCGGAAAAGCTTCTCAACTGGACAGGCATCCTGTTGTCTTTTCTACTGCGGTAAAATCTCAAAGTAATCGGCGTGTCGAGTTTTCCAAGCGCTTTTTTTGTTCCGTCCGAGAGGCTGTAAAGTTTGTCCTCCGTTATATCAATTCTGACAGGGATTTTTCCGATAATAGAATTGAGCGCCACGATCGCGCAGAATAAAAAGATCAAACCCGCGAATGAGAATATATATTTAAACATCAGATTTTTTCCTTTCATCGCTTAACTCCTCCTTTGAAACTGCCGTTGGAGTTCACAGCCCCGAGGCCCCGCAGCTCGGGATCTTCGACTTTAGCGTGTCTCTTTCTTGGCAGTTTCATTTTGATAAAACTGCGAAAATCGCAGTAGGACGCTGGCTTATGAACTCCGCCTGCTGTTGAGCGCCACCCCCGTGGCGCAAAGGGCGAATACGATTGTTGACAGAAAGTAGGAAATATCCTTTACGTCTATCACGCCTCTTCTGAGTCCTTCGTAATGGCTTATCACGCTCGCGCCTGAGATCAGGTTTACTATCCACTCAGGCGCCCATGAAGTGAAATAATCCGTTACAGCGGGATGTCCGATTAAGAGCAGGCTCAGGCATATTACCAGGCAGATTATGAAGCTTACGACCTGATTTTTTGATATCGCCGAAGTGAAAGAGCCTATCGCGAGATATGTTCCGGCGAGAAGCAGGCTTGCAAGATATCCGGATATCATTGTTCCGATGTCCGGCTCTCCGAGCGCTAACACTGTTATCGCGAGCGGAAATGTGAGAAGAAGGGAAAGCCCGAGCACAAACCAAGCCGCCAAATATTTACCCGCGACGGCTTCGGCTGTTGAAATAGGCATCGTGAAGAGCAGTTCAATCGTTCCGGATTTGTTTTCTTCAGCCCAAAGCCTCATCGCGACAGCCGGCACGAGCAAAAGATAGAGCCAGGGGTGAAACGGAAAAAAGCAATTAGCAAGACTCGCCTCATTAGCGGCGAAAAACCCGCCAAACCATTTGGTGAAAGTGAAAAATGAACACAGGAGAAGAAATATTACGATAAAGACATACGCGAGAGGGGATGTGAAATAGCCCGTCGTTTCCCTTCTAAATATCCAGAAAATTCTCAGCAGCGAATTTTTCATATTTATTTTTCCTCCGAATTTCCTGTTATCTTTCTGAACACATCGTCAAGCCGCCCGTCATCGGTGCGAAATTCGCGGACTTCCCAATTTTTTTCGCGTGCGGCGGCCGCCAAATCAAGGGCAAGCGCCGGAGCGGAAATATTCCTTTTCGGATATATTCTGAATGAAGATATTTCGGCGTCTTTTCCTTTGAATTCACGCGCCTCCTCAACATTTTCAAGAGAGGAAATTGCGGAGATGATTTCCTGCGGGGCGCTTGTCTTAAGCGAAATCACGACGGTATTCGCGAAGGAAGACCTCGCGCGAAGTTCTTCCGGAGCGCCGTTCGCCACTATCTTTCCATCGGATATTATCAGAGCCCTAGAACAGCACGCGTCAACCTCCTCAAGAATATGCGTGGAAATTATTATCGCCTTGCTTTTCCCCATCTCCTTTATCATGTTTCTGACTTCGAATTTCTGATTAGGATCGAGTCCGTCGGTAGGCTCGTCGAGAATGAGCGCCGGCGGATCGTGAAGTATAGCCTGCGCGAAAGATGTCCGCCGGATATAGCCTTTTGAAAGTGTGTCTATGCTCTGATAAAAGACCTTTTCCAAATGACAGACCGCCACAGCCCTGTCTATCGCCTTTGACGCCTCTTTTCGCCCTAATCCCCTTATCCCTGCTATAAAATTCAGGAATCCGCAGACATTCATGTCTCCGTAGACCGGCGCGTTTTCGGGCAAATATCCTATTCTTGATTTTGCTGTCCGAGGGTTTGACAACATGTCTATTCCATCAATCAGCACTTCGCCTCCGTTTGGCTCAAAGAATCCGGCCAGAAGTCTCATTGTTGTTGTTTTTCCGGCTCCGTTTGGCCCGAGAAAACCAAGAACTTCTCCTCTTTTCACATCGAATGAGACCGAGTCAACGGCTTTAATAGCGCCAAAGTTTTTCGTCAATGTTCTTGCCTTTATCATCAAATTTAAGTGTTAGAGCCAGTTGCAAAAGTCATAAACCGCGCCGTTGCAGATGCCATCGGAGGGCTCGCAAGTATTTTTGGCAGGGGCAATACCCGCAGCGGTCTTGCCCC
>JAGVIF010000118.1 GCA_020056205.1 Lentisphaeria bacterium
CGTGTGCTCTTCCGATCTAAATGCGATTTCCGCAAGATCAATTTTTAATTTTGATAGGAATGTATTCAATTCATCAAGGGACACTGTTTTCAAAAGGTAGTCAGGTAGTTCTTTGATTTTTATATCGGAAATTATATACGAAAGAGTTGCGGTATCCAGCCCGCCATCTTTTTTCATCGCCATATCAATGTGTGCAATGATGTCAAAACCATTTTTACTGAGAAAATAGAGATCAATAATATCTTTTGTTTCAGTGCGTCCAAGCAGCGTGCAGATTTTATTAATTCCTATTTCCTCAAGAGTATCAACTCGTATCCCATCAATAACATTCTTTTGCGGATTAATCTGTTCAACCCATTCGATAACAAAATCAATGACTTCGCGCTCTTTATTCCGTGTCAGTTGAAATCTCTGAAATGAAGGGGATCTGGTAACAGGCTCTATTTTAGCTTCTATTTTTCTACAAACAACACGCAGATTTGATTCGACGTGTTTCCAGTCAACATCTTCACTCACCGTAAAGAAATCCAAATCATATGAGAATCGATGGTCAAAATAAAAAATACCGAGAGCGGAACCGCCGGTGAGAAAAAAACGGTTTTCAATCGCAAAGAACTCCTTTAAAAAATCCCTTTTAAGAGGAGTAAGCGCTTTAGACTTTTCCCAGCTTGCGCCATTCATTCAAGATGTACTCCCAGAATTTTTTTTTTCTTCCCAATCGTAATTTCAAATCATCGAAGCATGACAATACCTGCTGCGGAGATGTGAAATACCATACATCGGCAAATTTAGCCTCGCGCAAAATCCATGAAAGAATGTTAATGCGATCTTCTTCATTTAAGCGTTTTTTTATTTCAGCGACGGTCCAGTTTCGATCCCAGCAAAAATACGGGATTGATTCTTCTGAAAATTTACTCTGGTTTAAACTTTTCATAACATTGACTTCACTGCTCCACCCAAAAGTTCGAAAATGAGGAAGTTCTAAATAAAAACGAAAACTCTGAAGTTCAAATGTGCAATTTCCCCATCATTCCTTAATTGTTGGAAATGCTCCGTGAATTGAACCTTCATGGAATGAATATTTGCCGTTTCCTATCGCATGCATTATTTCATTGCAATTTCCTGTCAACAATTCACAATCACTGTTCAGCACGCATTTGCCGACTTCATTTGCGGGCAAAGTGTCAATTATCTGTCTGGCTTCGCTTAGCGCAACTTTCCATCTCTTAGATAGCTCCGAGGAATTCGGGATATAGTTTTCGAATATCAAACTACAGACTTCGACATTGCTGTAATGCCCCGACTTCGCAGCTTCCCCTAATATCAGCGTGGGGGTAAATCCCGGATCTTTTCCACAGGCAGCCCACGCAAGTAAGCCTAAATGTTGGATTTTTTCATGACTTGACAGCATGTCTATCCAGTCACGAACCTCAAGACGCCCGACCAGCGCCAAAGTTTTGTTAGCGGCCAAATCCAAAGGATGCAGAGTTAGACCAAAATATTCATGTTCCACTAACGGGAAAAAACGGAAGGCGCTGTCGCAAGTCCACTGGAGAATAACATTATCGGCGTTTTTTGAAACAATGGCTTCTATAAATGTGGGACGTTCTCTCAGCATCCGTATTTCATATTTGTTCGCGGTTAGCAAATATTTGTCGTTTTCCCATCCGCTTTGCAAGGCCTCATAGCTGTCGTTGAAGATATCAATATCGTGGGAAATTCTGGGCGAGTTTATCAGGGAATTCAGAGACACGCCGCCGGCAATGTAGCTGGCTCCGCTTTTCTTTCTTGATTCGGAGATTAGTTGACAGATTGTTCTTTGGAATTCTGTAATAGCCATTTTTCAAATTCCTTTGCCTGTTGAAAAGTCTTCCTGTCGCAATGTAATTCTATCTGTCTCAATAACCTTATGCAATCTTCAGTTGTTGCTGGATGGTAATCTTTTGACAAAAACCACAGGCATTGAATGCGGCACGAATCAATGAATTCGTTAATTTTACGGATTGTTGGCGCCGGTGATTCCGTGCTGTTTGCGTGATTTCTCACTTTTCAATCTCTCTGGTATTGCAATTTTTCATTCAATGTTGCAAGCTTAAATCTTTCGCATGCTCGCGCTTCCCCCTCAACTTCTATCTGTATTCCGGATGCTCCGCCTGAAAATCCTCGACGAACCCCTTTATCTCGTCGATGGAAAGCCATTCGCTGTTTGTGTCGCTTTTGTATGAGTATCCGTCGGCGCAGACTTGCCCGCCCTTTTCAATAAGATGCGCCTTCTTGTTCCACCAAATGAAATCGGGTTGTATCACAAAATAGGTTTTGAATTCAATCGTGTGTCTTGCCTCATCTTCCGGTATCATCAACTCGTGAAGCTTTTCACCGGATCTTATTCCTATCACTTTTATCTTGGACTTTGGCGCGATCGCCCGCGCCACATCCGTTATTCTATAGCTCGGTATCTTCGGGACAAAAACCTCTCCTCCATGCATGCGCGCAAAATTTTCAAGGACAAAGTCAACGCCGCGCTGGAGAGTAATTGAGAATCGGGTCATTCTTTTGTCTGTAACCGGCAGAACCCCTTCGCCCTTCTTCTTCAGAAAAAGCGGGATCACCGAGCCCCTGCTTCCAACCACATTCCCGTATCTGACTACCGAAAACCTGGTTCCGATGTCTCCGCTCATCGCGTTTCCGGCAACAAAAAGTTTGTCTGAACATAGCTTGGTCGCTCCGTAAAGATTTACAGGATTTGCGGCTTTGTCGGTGCTAAGCGCGATGACCTTTTTCACCCTCTGTTTTATTGCCGCTCTTATCAGATTTTGCGCGCCAATCACATTGGTTTTCACCGCTTCAAAAGGATTATATTCGCAGGAAGGAACCTGTTTCAGGGCGGCGGCGTGAATTACATAATCAATTTCCCGAAAGGCATCATCAAGCCGCGCTTCATCGCGGACATCGCCAATGAAATATCTGACCGGATATTTTGAATCGGGAAAAATCTGAGACATCTCAAATTGTTTAAGTTCATCCCTCGATAAGATAACTAATTTTAAAGGTTTATATCTCTCCAATATAGTTTTCACCATTTTTTTCCCGAATGAACCGGTGCCGCCGGTTATGAGAATTTTTTCCCGTCAAACATGATTTTATCCTCAATGTTAATGTTTAAAATTACCAAATACTAAGAGCGCGAAAGTAAAGAATAAAGAAAGGGTTCTCCGTTCACCGTTCAGGGTTCAGCGTTCAGGGTTCAGGATAAATGAAGACGCGAACAAAAAGAAGTCAGCGACCTACCCCGAGCGCTTACGCCTCGGGGTTTTATCAATAAGAAACTGCCAAGAAAGAGACACGCTAAAGTCGAATATCCC
>JAGVIF010000304.1 GCA_020056205.1 Lentisphaeria bacterium
AATAATGAGAACGGAAACCGCCACCCTTGCCGGCATAATATGGCTCTCAAATCAGAGTCATCCCACCGATTGTTTTGAGAATTAAGGTTTCATTGTTTCGAGCTTGTTTCGGATTTCGAGTTTCGCGCTTCGGATTTAATTTGCAAATAAAGAACGCGCAAAAAAGACTTGACATGCAGTATAATTATGGTATAGTATTTATACCATGGACTTTGAATTTGATGAAAGGAAGAGTAGATCCAATAGGGAAAAACACGGGATCGACTTTTTCGAAGCACAGGCGCTTTGGGATGATGCCAGCTTGATTGAAATCCCAGCTAAGACCGTTGATGAGCCAAGATTTGTGGTCATTGGAAAAATCAAGGGAAAGCATTGGTCAAGCATTGTAACATATCGCGGAGAAAACATACGGATGATATCTGTCCGTCGTTCTCGGCCAGAAGAGGTAGATATTTATGAAAGCTAAAGATTTTGACAAATTGTTTGATGGGGGCAAGGATGTCAGGAGGCATCTCGATTTTTCCAAAGCGAGGAGACCCGAGCAATCACAAAAGCGGGTGAATGTAGACTTTCCAATATGGATGATTCATTCCCTCGACAAAGAAGCAAGGAAGCTTGGTGTGCCCCGACAATCCATTATCAAGGTATGGGTCGCTGAACGCCTCGAAAAGGAGACAGTCCATTAACATTAAAATATTTTTTCCGTCTGCGGGCAATTTTTAATCCATTCGTAGACGGAGCATAAAATCGCAGCAAGATTTTTCTCCGGTTTCCATCCGCAGAATGAAGTAATCTTGGAGTTGTCGGAGATGTAAATCGGGATGTCGGCATATCTGGTTTGAGTGTCGAATCCGATTTCAAGTTTCCCGCCGGTGATATCCTGGCATAACTTAGTCAATTCTATGAGCGAAGCGGAATTTGGGAACCCTCCTCCGGCGTTGAAAACGCCGGCTTTTGCGAATTTCGCAGGCTTTTTAATTTGCATCAATGAAAGATTTATCAGGTCGTCAATGTGAAGAAAATCTCTGACCTGTTTTCCCTTCCCCCCAAATCCGATGTATTTCAAGGGTTTTCCGAGGTAATGAGAGGCCAGCCAGAAAGGAACTATGCCCTGATCCGATTTTCCAAACTGCCATGCCCCCGCGATAACGCCGAATCTTGTTGTAACTATGGGAAAACCAAAGGCTTCGGAATAATCCTGAAGAATTGTTTCGGCGGCGTATTTTGTCGCGCCGTAGAGCGAGCGGGCTCCGTCCATCGGGAAATTTTCGGAAACTCCTTTTTCGCAAAGACCTCGGATTTTTTGTTTTTTGGCGAAGTCGAATCGTTTTTCACTTTTGCGAATTTCGCAATTCTGAAGCGGGGCGATCGGATAAACCCTGCTCGTGGAGAGGAAAATCATCGGGGCGTCATGCTTTCGGCAAAGTTCGGCGCAATTTATTGCCCCGTAAAGGTTTGTGCCGACAAGGTAATCTGTTCCCCCGTCTTTTCCGGCAAGAACGGAAGGCTCCGCGGAGCATTCAATCAGAAAATCAATTTTGCCGAGGGAACTCAGGTCTTGCGAATTTCGCACATCGCCCCTGATGAATTTTACGCCGTTTTTTCTGAGGCGGGGCAGATTTAATTCGGAACCATTGCGATAAAGGTTGTCAAACGAAACAACCTCGCAATCCTCAAAATTGCGTTTGAGGGCTATTGCGAGATTCGCGCCTATAAATCCGGCGCCGCCGGTGATAATTATTTTTCTTTTCATCTTTCCTTCTCCTTTGAAACTGCCGCTTTTTTAAGTTTCTTGTTGATAAAACCACGAGGCGCAAGCGCTCGGGGTGGACGCTAATGTCGCTAAGTTAAGGATTTTGAAAAAATAACTCGGGTCTATCTGACCCGATAGTCGCGGGTCAAATAGACCCGCGCTACCTCGAAATGCGCATTAACTTAGCGGCATTCGGGTCGGGCGCTAATTTGTAAATGTTCACCGAAAAGACCTGTCTGCGTGCCTGCCTGAGCGAGAACGCTCGCAGTCAGGCGGACGCGCACAGGCAGGCGGGGTTCGGTGAATATTTACTGTTTCGCATCGTCGTCAACCTTTTCTTCATTCGGTCGCGGCGAGCGCGACCCTCCATTTGGACGCCGCAGGTGTGGAGGGCATACCTATCAAGCTAAAGCAAGGTTGAACTCATTTGAACACCCAATATCCAACACTCAATCTCCAACCGACGAAGGACAGAAATGAACTTGGACATTGGATATTCAGCGTCCCACTGCGCTTTGCGCAGTTTTATCAAAATGAAACTAAATTGATAAAATCGGTGTTCATCGGTGTTAATCTGTGGTTAAGTTTCAAAGGAGTTTAAATATCCTCAACCTGATAACAATAGGATAAGGACAGGTACCATACCCCTTAAACGAAAGAGAGCAAGCATATGGAATTTTCGTCGGAAAATATAAACAGGGAGGTCAATGAAAAAACATCGGAAATTGTTCGACGAGGTGGCTGAAATGCCGTTTCGGGGGTATACTTGGAGAATAGAAAAGAAAGAAAAATGGGGCTGTCGAGATGATTAAAGCCGGAATTCAAAAATACAAATATCCTCTTCTTGCCTCCCTGATTTTGTCAGCAGTCCTCGCTTTTTTTTCAACTAATTTTCTTGTCCCTGAACCGGCTCTAAGGGATCCTTCTGAAAAATACACCAGCGGAAATGCTGAGAACATTAAAAAGAACCATCCCGATGTCAAGTTCTGGCTATCCGCCGACAAAGACAGATATTTCATAGGAGATGAAATAAGGATAACGCTTCACTTCAAGAACAATAATCCCTCCAATGACCTCTTTATTGAAAATAGGAGCTATGACAGGTCTGGCAGATTTCATGAGAACAAATACATTGTTGATGGACCTGATGGAGGGTGGCGCGATCCTCTGGAGAGAACGGATTACTTTTCAATGTCGGGCGGGCTTGGTGGCAGCGAGAAACTATTGGATGCAACCCGCGAATATTCACTGAACGATTACGTAAGGTTCGACAAGCCCGGAACTTATTATATCTATTGCTCTTCAAGCATGATTTCATCAAATTCAGCAAGGGACAGCGCATATATTGGGATGACTATGACTTCGTCTCCGATAAAAATCATCATATCGGAGTCCAGACCCCTGTGTTCTTTCAGGAAAACCTAGGAGTATTCCTTTCTGACGTTCCTGCCGTATGAGAATATCCAGAGATACGCATTGAGGAAACTCCGTTACTTCGCGAATCATGAGGCTGCAGATATCTTTGTCAATCATTTTGGCTCGAATTCGTTTGAAGCCGCAATGGGTATTTTCAGTTTAAAGGACATGGAATATTCAAGAGATGCAATGGTTTCAGGACTTAAAAACCCAAAGGTGGAAATCAATAAATATTATATTTCTGCCCTTTCAGTCATTTCGATACCAAAGGAGATGTTTTCAGCGGTTAAACCGGATGCGGACGACAATGGCAAATATCTGGAACGTAGTTTTGCATTTGCAAAGCTTCAAGAAGAGCCGAATAACTATGAAAGAAAATTTCTTGATGTCCTTTATGAAAGCATCAGCAGGCGCAAAGGCAGGAATCTTGCCAATGCCTGTTATCTCCTTTTGAAAAACAAGCATGAATATGGCTATGGTGGATTTCTCAAAAGCAAGGATGCGGAGTCCGATTTGCCGGATAAGTACGCTGAAAAGAGCGAGTTGAGAAAAACCATGGCATCGGTATTTGTTCTGCTTGAGCCTAGTGAAAAAGCCGGACTACTTGAAGGTTCCTAGCAGAACATAAGTTGCAGGGAATTTGAACCTGTCCTCAAAGAGATCATTCAGGATTGCAAAGATGAGCTTGCCTATTATGAAAAACATGAATCGGAATCTTTTGACGAATGAGCCAGTTGCAAAAGTCATAAACCGCGCCGTTGCAGATGCCATCGGAGGGCTCGCAAGTATTTCTGGCAGGGGCAATACCCGCAGGGGTCTTGCCCC
>JAGVIF010000017.1 GCA_020056205.1 Lentisphaeria bacterium
AAGACCGCCGCGGGTATTGCCCCTGCCAGAAATACTTGCGAGCCCTCCGATGGCATCTGCAACGGCGCGGTTTATGACTTTTGCAACTGGCTCAAATAACAAACATATTCAGACGGCGATCAGGCCGAGGACGACGTTGAGTTTGCAAGAAGGGAGCGGGACATCAAGAAATGGCAGGGAAAAGTGATTCCGACAAATGTTGCCAATCTCGACGGCGATAACATTCCGGATTTTGCGGACGGATTCGACGCCTTCGGCGACACATCGGATGACGATTTAATAACAGGCGATAGGAAGCCGCATTTTATTCCCATGTCCCTCGAACTCAGCGATAATCTCAGGCAGGAAGATGTTATGTTCTCTTTCGAATATACTGCGTCCAACCCTGCAGACCTTCAAAAAGGAAATAAAATCGGCGAAACGAAGAACGGAAAGGATGTCTACGGCTATACGGTGCCTCCCGGATTCCGGCTCTGGAAGACGAATAATGGCAACAGAAATAAAAAACCGGTGTCGGAAAGCGGCGGCGATTTTGTCCCGGCAAACGGGGAAAGCGCCGGAGATGGTAGTGATGCGCCAAGCAGATATCCATTAGATATGAATGAATCCTTTTCCGCATTATCAGTTGCTAAAAATCCGATTTACCGGTTGTTGGGGCTTTTTTTAGCGTATAGAATTGCTAAGAATGAAAAAGATTTGCTCGATTTCTACGAAAAATATCTTGATGAGTCCGATATGCAGATTAGACATGAAGTGCTTTGGGAGGTGTCGAATATGGCTGGAGATGCTTCGAAAAATCTGCTTCAAAAAATGAAAGAAAAGTGGGGAATAACTCTCGAAGAAGATGACAAATAATCTCTTTTGTTCACGGTGAAAATAAGGGGATATCATGGCATTCAAGTTTAGATGCGTGAACTGTGGGCGGAAACTTGAGGCGGAGGACGGGATGGTCGGGCTTGAGATCGAATGTCCGGCCTGCGGGGTTGTCATTGTCGTGCCTGCGGAAGAGCCGCTGAAGACGTTTAAGGAGCCGGATAAAAAAATTCGGCGCAACGGGAGTCCCGTCCGGCGCGGGGGTGCGCACGACGGCCTCGATGACAGGAAAAAGGGCGCGTTCCTAGGCGTGAGGGGAAAAAAATCCCGGGCTTCGCTTCGCATAGTTATATTTGCGGCGCTCTTTCTTGTGCCGCTTGCGGTGTTCGTGTTTTTTCTCAAGTGGGAGGGAACGATTGATTACTCGAAACACAAAGTGATTCCTCCTCTTGGAAAAGGCTTGAATTGCGTGGTGTTCGAGGCGGAAGACGCAGAAAAGGTTGAGCCGTCGTTCAGGATCGAATTTGACGGAGAATGTTCCGGTGGGAAGTGTCTGTCTCTGCTGGAGGACAACGGTTCCGGCTGGGTTATGAGAAAAGAAAATGAGAAGGAGATTTCGTGCGCGATAGGGAATGCGGTATATTCATTTGAAATTCCTGAAGATGGCGATTATGTCTTGTGGGGGCGGGCATTGTGGGAGACGGGCTGCAGCAACGCCGCCTTCGCCGTCGTTGACGGAGCGGCGCCGAAGAAGAGGAAGACTTTCGGCAGTATGGCAAACCTTGCGAAGACATTTGGCAAGGACGAGACCTTTGACACTTGGCACTGGACGGCCACACAGATTTTTCCGCTTTCCAAAGGCCGGCACAAGCTCAGGATAGAAAATCAGGACGACGGAATAAAGATAGACAAGTTTTTATTGACCGACGACCCGAATTTTACACCATCCGGCATAGCTCCCCAATTTTTCGCCGGCGATTTCGAGAGCGGGACGGCGGGCGGATGGAGGATAGGCGAAGGGGACTGGAAGGTGATGAAGCAGGGCGGCGGCTCTCAGCGTTTGACTAAAATTTCGGATCAAAAATCGCCGGCGATATTGGAGAATTCCTATAGCGGCAAGGATTATTATTTTTCGGCGAAATTGTCCGGCGGGCCGTTTTCTCTGTATTTGTATCCTTCGGGCGGCAAAGGGGTTATGAAATTGGATATCGGGAACGGGAGATACGGCCTTAAAAGGCTCTCTGGAAGCATGGGGAAGTCTACGGGCGGTGGCGCCGCGAATTTCGCGGACGGCTCGACGTTTGAGTTGTTTCGGAATGGAGGTCGGCTTGTCTTTGCGATTGACGCCAGAAAGATTCACGAATGCGACTCCATTTCGGAGTTTGAGAGAATCGGAATTGATATTCACAAGGGCGGAGGGATTGACGACGTCCGCTTGAGAGGGATTGAGAGAATTCATCTGGGTTGTAGTTTTTATCTCGCATGGGTTCTCGATTTGAATGTCGAACTTGGCGAATGGCGCACGCCCGAAAACGCCTTGGCTCCCACGAAACCGGGGAAGAACATAATAAGCGCCGGTGAAAGCTGGTGGAAGGATTATCAGATTTGCGCGATGACATCGCTTCCGGCGAGCGGTTCCGGCGGGATTCTGCTCTGTTATCGCGATCAGGGCAACCATTATTATGTCGAAATCGGCCCTACCGCCCAGTCGTTATACCGGACACTTGGCGGCAAGAGGACGAAAATCGCAGAATCGTACGTGAACCTTGAAGTTCCTGGTTCCAATAAAGGAGCCTCCCGCGTGTTTCACAGGGTGACAGTGAATCGGTTCGGCGGCCTCATACAGGTCTATATTGACGGAAAAAAAGCGATGGAAGTGGCGGACACGACATTTTATTCAGGGAAGGCAGGTTTCTTTTCGGAGGATGCGGTGGGACTTGCCTTCGACGACATCGAAATCTGGTCTCTTGACAAAGCGGATGAAAAAAACGAAAACGAAGCGGTGGTCTGGCTGAAAAAACATAGATGCAGAATCATCAGCTCCGTCTTGGACGATTTTGGGGCCACGGGAGCCATGCACCCCGGAGACGCCAAGTTGAATCGGACGGAAAAAGACCTCTCCGCGCTTCAAAAGGAAATCACAGGAGTCGCTACAAAGAGAGATAAGGCTGACATCCTTGATTTTCAATGGATCACGTTCGACGGCAATCATCTGTCGGAAAAGAGGGGATATGGAAGGGAACCGGGATATCTCACTTTTGATTCCGGCGAAGCCGCGCTGATGTGGTCGAATCAACTTTTGTTCGGGGATTGGGATATGAATTTCATCGTCAAGGGGAAATGCGACGCCTTGAGCGTGAATTTCCTCGACGTGAATGGCGGCGGCGCGGCGCCGGACGGCAGGATCGCGAAATGCGAATTCGGCAAAATAGAAAGCGCAATCAGCGAAAAAGATGGCGCGACAGTCTGGAGCCAAGCCCGGATGGAGCGACGCGGAAATAAAATCACCTATGGCCTCGCCGGGCAACCCAAAAGCGAAACCATCTTTGATGAAAACGCCCTTCTCAGACCATTCTTCAAATTCGCAGGCGGCTCGTTGA
This sequence comes from Lentisphaeria bacterium, assembly GCA_020056205.1. Lineage (GTDB taxonomy): Bacteria > Verrucomicrobiota > Lentisphaeria > Victivallales > GWF2-50-93 > JAGVIF01. The sequence continues at coordinate 3,414 of JAGVIF010000017.1, forward strand.
TAATCGACGAGATTGATTGCTTTGCGAAGCCGTCCCTGCATTACGATTTTCTCTACAGCCAGGCTTACCGTCTCGCCATGTCCGATTGGACGCCGCGGAATGACAAACCGGGATTTTGTGGCGGCTATTACTCCTACGCAAGGATTAAAAACAGCGAGAAGCAAGGGGCACTGAAGTCCAAGAGGTTTTTCAAAGGGGACTTTCTGGCCGTGACGGTGATGAATATGATGATGGTGGAGGGCTTTTCCGTCGCCATCAGGGACAAGGGCGGGAAAATCCCGGAACAG
>JAGVIF010000594.1 GCA_020056205.1 Lentisphaeria bacterium
ACCGCCTCGGGTATGCCTCCGGTTTTGTGGCTCGTCTGAATTTCATAATATCCTTCATCGGCATCGGTTTTGAGTTTTGCAATTGGCTCGAATATGTGATAAAATGCAAAATTACTTGTTTTTCTATAAAAATATCGCATCGTCAACTGTTTTTCGCAAAATAAAGAATTAAGATATGGATTCTGCCGTTTAACCACGCAAATTTAAAATAATGAAAGAAACTTCTGTCGCAATTGATGTGTTTGGGGGATATCACAAAATCGCCGTCGCGCCGTCGGGGATAAATGGTGAAATAATTGAGGAAAGCCTGTGCGCCGAGAAAGCGGACAGGGGACAGTTTCTCACATGGATATCATCATCTTTGAATAAAAATGGACTTTCTATACATGATGTTTCACGCTGGACTATTGGAACCGGGCCCGGGTCTTTTTCAGCATTAAGAGTATTGTCGGCCACAATACTCGGATTAACTTTCAAAAAAGACAATGTGAAGACAAGGGGATTGCCTTCCCCGGCGGCATTTTCTGAATTTTTTGAAGATAACACCTCAAGCTTCGCCGTCCTTTATGAGGTTATGAAGAACCTCGCTGTCCTGTGCGAAATTCGCAAAGAAGGGATGAACTGTTCTTTGCGCGGTTTTTTTCCCGGAAAAAATGTTCAAGAACTGATTCCCAATGTGAAAAAACCGGAAAGCGCGATTATATTCCTCCCCGCTAAGGACGGGCAGGGCGGGCATTATTCTCAGGAATCTGAAAATGGAATCAGAATTGTCCGCGAATATCCTTTGAGACGGCTCATTTTCCTGAACCCTGATTCGTGGGAAAGGGAGAGCGCAAAAGAACTTGTCTACGCCCGGCCATCGGCTATGATTCCAGAAAAAAAATAAAAAACCAAGGTGAAAAATGTTTGCGTTGAACTGTTGCGATTTTCGCAAGATATGCCTCTCGGCAATATTTATCATCGCTTTTTCCATTTCCGCAGTTAACGCTCAGGAACAAAATTCTATACTCGCGACCGTGAACGGAGAAGCCATAACAGTGTTTGATGTCATCTCGGACACAAAGGAACGCGAGGAGAGACTCCTGTCAATATATCCTGCCGAAGAGGCGAAGAAAGAAATAGAAAGACTTAGGAAAAACGCCGTTGAAAAAATGATCGCCGATATGCTCGCCTCCGAAGAATTCAAAAAGCGCGAGTATACGATGCCTCCTCAGATAATTGAAGACATGCTCGATTCTCTCGCCATTGAAATGGCCGGCGGCGACAGAGAAAAACTTGCCGAAATTGCGGAAAAAAACGGAATCAGCATGAATGAACTGAGGAAAAAAGCGGAAAAAAGAGCCGCCTCTGAAATAATCATAAATGAATTTTGCTCAAGGCAAATCAGTGTATCGCCGAAGGAAATACAGGATTATTTCGATGAGAAAATGGAATCATCATCGGAATCAAAGGTGGAACTCTACGCCATCCTCATAAAAAAAAGCGCAGACGGTCGCAGGAAGAAAATTATTGAGAAAATTGCCAAAGACTTGGAATCGGACAACAAAAATATTTTCATGACTCTCGCAAGGCTCTATTCGGAAACGGCAAGCGCGAACAAAGGCGGATCTCTCGGCTGGGTTGATAAGAGCAAACTCAGACCTGAATTCGCAGTAGCCATAAACGGGCTTGCTCCCGGCAAATCCAAAGGCCCGGTCGAAACCGAAGAGGGAAGCTACTTTCTCTTCGTCTCCGCTGAAGACGACGGCAAAATGGAACTCACCGGGGAGGATATGGCCGCTCTCAAAGAGGAAATAGCCTCAAGCAAAAAAGACTTGAAGAAAAAAGATTTTATAGATAAACTCAAAGAAAATGCGGTAATAAGATATTTTTTTTGAAATAGCGTTTCAGATTTGCCAATTGCATGGGCGAGACGTACAGCTCCCTGAAAACGCTGTTATTTTTTTCTGTTCTCATCGGCAAAGTCGGCCATTGAGAGGTTTTCTATTCTAAGAGGTTTTGTAATTTCACCTGTCTGCTCAGTGTCCAAGATAACGAGTTTTGCGTTTCTGAGCCATTCTTCGGTCGGTGTCTTGAAAACCAATTCGCAGGCATGGTTTTCGATCCGACCTGACAGTCCGTATAAATTAAGGACGAAGTCAAAGGGATTGGGCATCATCCTGCTTGGAACACATATTGAGTTATCCTGGGAATTATACAATACAAAATTGCCCCCTGCCTTAAAGAAATTTATTGAGTCTGTCATTTTTTCAAGATAGGTTTTCTCCCTGTCCGGATTTGCGGCGAAAACGAAGTTTATTTTTTTTGAGGATAGAAAAATCTCACAACCGCCGTCAACCTGTTTCATCCCCATCAAAGTTGTGCGTTTGTTTCCGTTCGTACGGGAAGCTCCTTTCTCCAGCGGCAACTCGGCTATGATTTTATATTTGAATGTGGAAAACAGCAAATCCGCCGAATATACGCCGGTCTTTCCGGCGCACTTGTTGAAATCATCGTCTTTCAAACTGATCAGGGTACAAAGCTGGAGTTTCTTCTTGGAATTTAAGACTTTCGCGTTGTTTAAAACGGATTGCAGCGCTTCGACATCCATATCGGGTGGAGCAAAAATAATTTCAGGGTTTGTTTGCCTCATCATAACTCCGGTGATATTATTGCCGGAAACAGTAAGGTCCGGAAAAACAATTTTAGCCGATTTTACTTCCTTGATTTCTACGGCGTATCCTGAAGGAGTGTTGAGGATTTCAAGATAGGCATTCAGATATATCTCGTTGATTTTGTAAAACGCGCTGGATTCGAAACTTTTCTTGTGCAAACCGCCGGCCGCAATCGAAATTGAATCGGTTGATGGCATTTCCTTTTTCACAAAAGCCGGAGACTTATAGTAATCCAGAACATCCAGGGACCAAAACCATTTCACCAGAAGGAGAATTATAATCAAAACTATGGAATAAACAATGGAACGCCTTGTATTCCGCGTTATGTACTGACAATAGACGATAAACGATCCAATGAGTATCAGAACAATATCCGCCACCACTTTCCTCGACATCATCAGTCCCGATGTGGGATTTAAATGACTGAAGGATGAAAATACTAACGGCATAAAAAACATTGAGAGAATCCAGCCAAGCAACGGCAGGATGAAGTAGGATGCGACAACAGTTATTACGCAGACAACCGCGTAGATCGCAAAATTTCTTGTGAGCGAGGCAATGATGACCAAGGGAACGACGAGCGCAAGTTTTTCAATGATGATTTCAGGAACGCCTGGTAGAATCTGGCGGAACGAATAACCGTTCGCTATAAACATAATTTCAGCGGCAAGCGCGGGCAAAACTATAAGAAGCGCGATAAATAATGTCTTTGTCAGTAATATCGTTCCGGCGGAAAGCGGTCTTGTGAGCCAAAATGCGGTCGAATCAACAAGCGGCTCGTCATGCACAAGCAACGGAATCATAACGAGAAGCAGGAGAGACTGAACAGATACGACCAGTGTGGAGAAAATGGCGCCGATCTGGTTGGAGATGACATTTGAAAAAGGAATTATATTGAGAATGGGTTGGATTGCCAGAATCAGCCCCCATGAGGCAAGCAACAGCCAATGGCGGCGGACATCCTTTTTAAGCTGCAGCATGATAAGAGTTGTTTTCACTATTCCTTCCCTCCCTGGCTTTTGGTATAGGTCTTTGCCAGCACAATGAAAATTTCCCGCAGAGTCATTTCTTTTGCCGCAATTACTCCGTTCGGAAACAATGGCTGGATTAGACTTTCCGTTTTGCCGTATTCATATTGTGTTTCAATGAATGTCGTAACGCGTCCCTGATGTTCCGGGAGGAGCCAGTGGTCCGGGAGCTTTGGAAGCGACTCTACCGGCATCTCGCCGGTAATCTCAATTTTTCGCATCCTTGACTGGAGAACTTCGAGTTTTTCGCTCAGTTTCAATTCTCCCCTGTCAATAAAGCCGACCCAGTCAGAGAGCTGTTCAACTTCGTCAACGTCATGCGAGGAAATGAAAATAGTCCATTTCTCCGATTCAGTAATATCAAGAACGCCGCGGACGAACTCGTCCCTGACGAGCGGGTCAAGTCCGGTAAAGGGTTCGTCCAGCACAAGCAGTCTTGGGCGATATGCCAGAGAGGAGAGTAGCGCCGTCTTCACTCTCATCCCTCGTGAAAGCCCTCTTATTTTCTGTGATTTGGGCAAGTCAAACTGCCTGATAAGTTTTGCGCAAAAGTCGTCATCCCATCTCGGGTACATGGATTTGCAGTACTCCAGAAAACCGCCGACACTCATCCAATCCGGAAGTTTCTGATTTTCCGAGACATATCCTATCTGCCTCTAGGTTTCCTCGTCCAGCTTTCCGGAATTTACGCCCAGAACTGACGAACTGCCTCCCGTCGGTTTTATAATGTTCATCAAAAGTTTTATGGTTGTAGTTTTTCCCGCTCCGTTCGGCCCAAGAAACGCATAGATACTTCCCTCCGGAACATCAAGCTTAAGATTGTTAACAGCCCGGAGTTTGCCGAAACATTTGGAAAGTCCGTCAGTTTGAACAACACCTGCCATTTTCAGTCCTCCGTTTGGGATTTTATTTTTTTGACTCTGCTCCTTTGAAACTACTACTTTTTTCGGGGTCGAATGCCGCTAAGTTAATGCGCATTTCGAGGCAGCGCGGGTCTATTTGACCCGCGACTATCGGGTCAGATAGACCCGAGTTACTTTTTTCGAAATCCTTAACTTAGCGGCATTCGGGTCGGTATCGCTATCGGCGTCGGTATCGATTTTAGGTTGCCGATTTCAAAATTCTTCACCGCAGAGACATAAGAGACATAAGGGACGCAAGGGACACAAGGGACATACAAAAATTTAGAATTTTGCGGCTGACTGCGATTCTCGCGGTTTTATCAATAAGAAACTGCCAAGAAAGAGACACGCTAAAGTCGAAGATCCCGGGTCTGTAGGAACTCGGGACTGTGAACTCCAACTAAATCAGTTTTAAGTGTTAGGTTTTAAGTTTTAAGTTTTCTGCTTTTTCACTCTCGCATTTCCGCGCTCTTAGTATTTGGTGATTTTAAGATTTGGAGATTTTCAATTTCTGATTTTTAATTCAATTCTCGAATCGGTCGGATCGGACAGATTTTTCCCGAACTTTAGAACTTCTCCATCGTTTTCTTCTTTCTAAATTCTACTTTCTACTTTTTTCACTCTCGCATTTTCGAACTCTCGAACTCCCAAACTTCTCAATTGGCTTAGCGTTCGATTCCGATCCCGGCTCCGATTAGATTTCATTTTGATAAAACCCCGAGGTGCAAGCGCTCGGGGTCGGTTACCGACATGCGGCTCCAATGTCTATTGATCGCCCTGATCAGATATTCCTTATTTAATCGGAGACTTTTCGCCTCCACGACAAGGCGCTCAATTTCATCTTCCAAGATGTCGTCGCGCTGTTCATCTGTGGTCTTCTTTTGGAAAGCGGCTATTGTATATCCGATACCAGGCCTGACCTCGATCAATCCTTCGTTTGCGAGACGCGTAAACGCTTTCTGCGCAGTGTTGGGATTGATTCTGAGCTCTTGGCTCAATCCCCTGACGGAAACCATCCTGTCTCCGGGCTTCAACTGTCCGAAAACTATTGCCTTTTTGACGGCATAGGCAAGCTGTTCGCTTATCGGGCTTCTAGGTTTCAAGCTGACTGTAAACGGAATCATGTTGATTTCTCCGGCGTAGGCAAACACGCAAACTGAATTGCGGGTATTAGTAAATATTCACCGAACACATATGATGACCGACCGGTGATTCATCGGTTCGGTCTATCTACCTCGTTAGGATGCTCTCTTTTATTTCCCATGACTAATTCTAATAATGTGCCCATCGTCCTTAGATATTTCAGCTACGGGTACGCCGCCAACACATTCTCCTAGAAGTGAGCCACTAACATACCATATTCCATCTTTCAAAATTGTACTAAATGGTTTCCGTTTAACATTCGGAAGATATGGTTGACTTGCGTTCAAATCAAGTAGAATTGCCATTTTTTTTGCAATTTTGCCTCTTAACGCCCATGGTCTCCCCTACCCGCCTCGGCGGGTTAGGAGCGCTATCTTCTTCGAATTCCGAAATCCTTTCACCACCCGCTTCGCTGAAGAGCACGAAGGTCACGAAGCAAATGATTCTGTACACTTCTATCGCCCACGCAATTCAGATTCAAACCTTCCTTCGCGGCCTTCGTCTGCTTCGTGGTGATGACTATCTTTCATTTCGAAAGGACAAGGTTCGGTGAATATTTACAAATCAGGTTTCGGAAAAATAATTTGGCGCGTCTTTTATTATCTTTACATCGTGAGGGTGAGCCTCTTTGAGTCCGGCGTTGCTGACCTTTACAAATTCGGCGTTTTTCCTAAACTCATTTAGATTTTTTGAACCGCAATATCCGAGAGCATAGCGAAGGCCGCCTGCAAATTGATGGATCACATCGTTGACAGATCCTCTGTATAAAACGAGCCCCTCTATCCCCTGCGGAACAAGTTTTTTTTCGTCATCAACATCTTTTTGTCCGTATCTTTCCCTGCTTCCTCTTTGCATTTTCATTGCCTCAAGACTGCCCATTCCTCTGTAGACGACATAAGTTCTGCCCTGATGAATAATATTTTCTCCGGGACTTTCATTGGTGCCGGCAAACAATGACCCCATCATAACAGACGAGGCTCCTGCGGCAAGCGCCTTTCCAATATCGCCCGACTGCTTTACGCCGCCGTCGGCGATCACCGGAACTTCGTCTCCAACCTCCCGCACAACTCTGTAAATAGAGGTCAGTTGAGGAATTCCAACTCCGGCGACAACTCTCGTGGTGCATATTGAGCCGGGACCTATTCCGACCTTAAGGGCATCCGCCCCTGCATCTATGAGCGCTCTCGCTCCTTCTCCCGTGGCGATATTGCCGGCTATGACATCTATCGAATTTCCATATTTCCCCTTCAGCATTTTTACCGTTTCTATGACCCCTTTTGAGTGTCCGTGAGCGGTGTCTATGACGAGCGCGTCCACCTTGGATTTCACCAGGACATCAGCCCTCTCCCCGTCGTAAGGGGCTATTGCGGCGGCCACTCTCAAACGATGCTCTTTATCCCTGTTATAGTTGGGTTCTATGTTTTCTATCAGAGTTTTGACGTCATGAAAACTGTAAAGCCCGACAAGTTTATCGCTTTTGTCAACTATCGGCAGTTTTCCGATCTTGTTTTTTATCATAATTCTGAAAGCCTCCAAGAGGGGAGTGCTTTCGGGAGCCTTAATAAGGTCGCGGGTCATTACCTCGGATAGTTTAACATTGTAATCGGTCAGAAACTTTATATCGCGCGATGTGATGATTCCTTTTATCCGGCCTCCTTCGACTATTGGAAAACCGGAAAATGAATAATTATTTTTCTCTTTCATGTCAAGCATTTCCGCGACGGTCTGATCCGGGCGGAAAACAACAGGGTCGTCTATCAGTCCGTTCAGGTAATGCTTAACGGTTAAAACTTCCTCCGCCTGACGTTCGATGGTCAAATTTTTGTGTATCACGCCTATTCCGCCCGCGATAGCCATAGCGATAGCCATCTTCGATTCGGTTACCGTATCCATCGCCGCGCTGACAAAAGGCGTGTTTAGCGCAATGTTCCTCGAGAATTTGCCCGACACGTCAACTTCGTCCGGGAGAAAATCCGCATATTTTACGACAAGGGAAACGTCGTCAAAGGTCAGTCCCTCGAACTTGTAGAATTCCATGAACTCCTGTATTTTATCATTTATCATCTTGTCTAAATCCCCCGCTGTTCCATAATTTCCCCATTTGGCATTTGGCGTTTTAAAATATATTTTTTCAGAGGAATTGCAAATTGAAATCAAGACAGGAGCGGCAAATCTTCCATTTTTTTTCCAAAGAGGAGAAAAGAATCGTTTATGAACTCATTGGATTCAGGCTCAATCCCGCAGGTTTTTAAAATATCAAGAACATCTCTGCTCGAACCGCATTCAAGAAATTTGACGTAATCATCAAGCGCCCCTCTATCGCCATCAATAAGCCGTTTTGCGAATTTCGCAGACGCAGCGAATCCGGTCGCGTATTTGTAGACATAAAAACCGTAGTGGAAATGGGGAATCCGCGCCCACTCATACTCTATAAGTTTGTCGCAAAAAACTTTTTCCCCAAAATATTCACACACGAGGCGATAATATTTCTCTTTAAGAAAATCGGCGGTGAGAGTTTCATCCTCTTCCCTGTGTTTATGAATAATAAGCTCAAATTCGGCAAACATCGTCTGGCGCACCACTGTGGCGCGGAATTCATCAAGGAGGTGATTGATGAGGACGGCCCTGAAATTTTTGTCTTTTGATGTTTTGATAAGATGCTCGTGGAGAAGCAGTTCCGAAGTTATTGATGCGATTTCCGCAAGGAATATGCTGTAGTCGGCGTAGTGATAAGATTGAGCCTTGTTCGCGTAAAAACTATGCATTGAGTGTCCAAGCTCGTGCGCGAGAGTGAACACATCATCTAAAGTTCCCTGAAAATTCATCAGAATATACGGATGAGAGTCGTAGCATCCGCCCGAATATGCCCCTGATTTTTTTCCTCTGCGCGGCAAAACGTCAATCCACCTCTCATCGAATGCCTGTTTCGCTTCGCGCTGATAATTTTTCCCAAGCGGCTCCAAGGAATTGATAACTGCCTCTTTTGCCTCATCCCACGTCCACGTTTGCTCCTTCGTTGCGGCAATGTTGTTATACATATCGTAGAGGTGCAGTTCATCAAGTTTCAACGCTTTTTTTCTTATCCCATAATATTTGTGAATTACGGGGAGGTTCTTTCGCGCGGATGAAATCAGATTATGGTACAACGACGCCGGAATTTTGTCCTCAAAAAGGGCGTCGTCAAGGCAATCCCTGAACTTTCTTGTTCTCACGCCGAATACGTCGGCCTTGACTGTCCCATCGAGCAGCGACGCAAATGTATTTTGAAACCCGGAATATGTCTCATACATTTTTTCAAAAGCGTTTTTCCTTATGTTTCTATCTTCGGTTCTTAAAAATGTGACAAAATTACTTTGCGTGAGCTCAACATCATCTCCTTTCTCGTTTTTTATTTTTGGAAATCGCATGTCGGCATTGCTCAAGAGGATGAATGTGTCATAAGATGTTGACAACGAATCAGATACAAGGCCAAGAATTTTTTCCTCATCGGCGCTGAGCGTATGCGGTTTCATTATGATTAAGTCGTCAAGAGTTTTTTTGTAGAAAGAAAGTCCGGGGCTTTGAGCGAATTGTCGAAGTTTCTCCTCGTCAATTGCCAGGATTTCCGGTTCAATCCACGCCGTCTCAGCATCAACGAGGGTGTCTTTTGACGAGATTTTTCCGAGAAGAGCCAGATTTTGATTATCCGCGGTGTTTTCATCCGACTTATGCCTTACGTACGCCGATAGCTTTTCAAGCAGGCGCGAGATATCGTCCTCCAGTTCGAAAGCGGTCTTTATCGTTTCGGGCGAATCGGCAAGACACCCCTTCAACTCATTTAAATGTTTGAGCATAGGATCAATTTTTTCAAAATCGCTACGCCAGAGTTTAAGATCGGCATACAATGCCTCAAGATTCCATTTAAGTTCCGCTCCTATTTGCGGGCGCTCTAAAACATCTATAATTTTATCCTTTTCTATCGAAAAACAGTTGTCAATGTGAGGTAATTGCAAAACCCGATCTATATGTAGAACAAGCCTCCGGCTTGTTTGCCTGCAAGCCGGAGGCTTGCGCTACTCCGGGCGCCAGCGCCTGCAAGCCGGAGGCTTGCGCTACTCCGGGCGCCAATGCCTGCAAGCCGGAGGCTTGCGCTACTCCGGGCGCCAGCGCCTGCAAGCCGGAGGCTTGCGCTACTCCGGGCGCCAGCGCCTGCAAGCCGGAGGCTTGCGCTACTTCTTGCAATTGGCTCGTCTGCGCGCCCGATTTGAGAAAGAGCCTATTTTTTCGGGATGTAAAGTATTTGCCCGACCCTGTTGATGTCGTTGTTCATTTTGTTTGCGGCCTTGATTTCTGAAATACTGACTCTGTAAGCCTTCGCTATGGCGTTTAATGTGCTGCCCGTTTCCACCTTGTGCTCGTAAAACTCTCCCGATCCCGCAGGTCCCTGGCTTGGAGCGGCGGCGGCGCTTTTGGCGGCATTGTTTATTTCGGAGCTTATCTGTTCTATCATCTTTTCGTTCGAGTTCTTCCAGGTTTTTTTCGTTGCGTCAATGTCCTGGCGGAGAGAATTCAACGAACCCTGAATATTGGTGTCGTTCTGCTGGAGCGCCGCAATTTTCTGATTGATATCATTTATGTATCTTATTATTTCCGCGTTGTTTGCGCTGAGACTTGCCACTGTGGCCGAAAGCTGGGCGGCCTGTTGCTCCTGACCCTTCGCGAGATCGTATTGCTTCCTCACGTAATAATCATCCCTCGACGAATTATTGAATGTCTCGCACCCCGAAATTAAGAGAGCGGAAAGAAGAATTAAAATCTTTTTCATATAAAAACCTCCGTGTAAAAAATTTCGCCGTAAACTTAAACGCTTTCGCGCTCTTTTCAAGGATATAAAGGATTTGGAAAAAAAGTAGAAAGCAGAGTAGGGAAGTTCTAAAGTTCTGAAGTTCTCCTTTGAAACTTCACCACCGATGACCACCGATGAACACCGATTTTATCAATTTAGTTTCATTTTGATGAAACCCCGAGGCGTAAGCGCTCGGGGTAGGACGCTAATTTCGGGGTCGGTATCGGA
>JAGVIF010000136.1 GCA_020056205.1 Lentisphaeria bacterium
TAAACAGCCTTACCGCAATATTCCTTGAGGATGCTGACATATTCACGGAAGTTGTCAAGGCTGACGGCAGGTGGAGTCTGATGGTCGGTGGTGGGTATATAGCCTCCTGATCTCATGACAGGCAGGAGCCGTTCGAACTCCTTGCGTATCGCTCCTTCCCCTAAATGCATGACCGTCTTGTCGAAACCTCCGATCATTTTCCATTTTGGATGCCTTCGCCGCAGTTCGGCGACATCCACTCCTGCCATCCTTTCCAGAGGCAGACAACCTTCTATTCCCACTGCCTGCAGCCATGGAACTACATCAGTAACATCCCCATCGGTGTCGACCATTGGAATTATTCCGCGTTCTTTTGCAATCGGAACAATCTTCCGGTAATAAGGCATTATGAACTGCTCAAACTGTTCACGGCTGAGCATGGGGCCGTTGTTATACGACAAATCCTCCGCAATAGTCATCATGTCGGGAGTAAGTATTTCCAGCGCCTGTTCCAGGCACGACAGATTGTAGCGGCATAGATCTTCATTCATCCTCTGCATGAGCTCAGGTTGGTCAAAGAACGCGAACAAATGTCTTTCAACGCCAAAAATCTCCCTTGGAAACCAGAAGAACCCATCGAACTGCAGCTGTACCACCACTTCCCCTTTTTCATGTTTTTCCGCAATGACCGAAAGCTGTTTCCTGTCGACTTCCGGATTTTCCAAGGCGGGCGCGACCAGCATGTCATATTCGGCCTCGGTCTCTATCACCCCTTCACTTCTCTCACGCCCTTCTGGACGCTTTACCTTCCAGCGCGGGGATATCCAGACCCATTCGTGGACATCCAGTCCGAACCACCGGAGAGTGTCTTCCCTGCTTAAACCTAGCGGCAGTCCATCCTTGAGCCAGCGCTCAATTGTCTCGTCCCACCAGCATATCCATTCCATTGCAGGAAGATGATCCACCTTTTCAAAATTCATTGCGGCCCTGAACCGTTCGCGGTTATTCATTTTTCCCTTCATCTTTTTTCTGTTTCGATCGTAGCGCCAATCCCCGGGGATAGCTAATATGTTTATGATTATATCAGTTTTCCTGCGTTTGTCAAACATATAGGGGCAATCGGCGCCAGTATACATTAATTATTTATTGTCAATATGATATGATAATATTATTGCGTTTTTCTCCGGCCTCTTTTCCGTGACATCAGTCTCCCCCGTAACAAGCTGGATACTCGATTTGAATCTATCGTCTCCCAGCCAAGCCCCATTCGCCAACGAGGAACCCTCCCCATATCTCACCTCCCTCAAGCCTCAAAATTCCAAATGCAATAATATAACTGCAACACATTTAATTGCAATGATTAATTTATACTGGCACTGATTCTTTTAGGTTAATTATGCATTGAAGTCTTGCTCTTTACGCATGAAATGCATTAGATAATATAGCCTATGATTTCATATAGGTAATGAAACAAAATATGATTCGCCTTGAAAAGTGCGGATTCAAGTTTGAAGTGCAACACCTGATGGTTTGAGAAAAACAGGTTGACTGATAAAGTTCTCCAGTTTCCGTGTCGCCGCATAGGGTAGCGTGATTGACGGTCCATACCACAACCCGCTATGACATCCACCGAGTTTTTCGTTTTTCCATTCGTATGGAGCACCGTCGTGTGTCAGCGTGTGACGGATAAAGCGGCTGGCATAATCAACAGCTGGCGTTTCATCGATGAGAGATAGCGCGTGAATGAAAAATCCGGCGGCATAGGCCCAGTACCCGCCGTTCTGGTATTCCCCCGTGGCATGACCGGCATCCTGCCAGGCCGAGGTGGTGGAAAAATCCTCGTCCTCAGGGAAACAGCGGACATAGCCGTCGTCATCCACACCACGCCTGTCATGCCAGCATCCCTTCAGCGCATGAAGCGTCCGCGACAATTCTTCATCAGCTGCTAAACCGTGACTGACTGACAGCAACGTCGCGATCAGGTCGTGCTGTCGTCCGACGCCGGTGGCTGACAGGAACAGCCCGCTTCCGTCGTAAAAATAATTCATGAGCGAAGCGCGTATCTTTTCCTGCTCCAGGCGATATTCCCCGGCGGAACCATCTGCCAGCAGATCTGCCATTTCCGCCAGTTGTCCAGCCGCCCGCCACCTCAGCAAGGATGGGGCAAAAAGTAGTCCAGACTTGCGCACATTGTCGCAGACGCCCCAGTCGATAGTGTGTAGTTTTTCATCGCTGGCACACAGTCCGGTTGACGCATCAATATTGAAGGCGCGAAAGGCGCGTTGCAAGCGGTGGAAGAGGGGTTGTCCGTTGAACTTCTGCGCTAGGAACTGATGCTCACCGCTCTGTATGACATACTGGTACGCCATTTCGATAAGCACGTACTGGTTGTCGTGAGGCGGGAAAAATCCGTAATGGCCGTCTCCCTGGTCGTCTCCAGGCGAATATGTGCCAGGGAAAAAACAGGTTTGCCGTCAAAGGTGATATGATCGGGTATGGCATTGGCAGGAACAAATAGACCGTTGGCCAGCTGGCGGTTGGCATCCGCCTGCGTTTCCGCTGTCAGCCCGACAAACCCCTTGAGTTCTACAAGCGGCACTTTACCGCTTTGAAATATCCAGAATGCGTCACGAGGCCAGAACGCCGGATATTTCATATCGCCGGAAGGAACATACAGCGTATACCGTCGTCCTGCGATGGTCGCATCCTGCCGACAGCGGGCGATGATCTCGTCGACTTTATTGCCGAAATTAACAGATAGGAGTTTTGTTTTTATTTTGTTTTTCATATCCTTCGAAGATAATCCCTTCTCATATCCGGGAAGCGAATTGCCTGAAGGAGCATTTTCGGATATCCGAACTTTTGTGACAGCTTAAAGTCTGCCTCTTCCGAGCATTTCGAGTTCGCGCTGGCATCGGTACAAGGCGCGTGGAACATGGAAACAGCCTTTCCATTTGCCGCCTTTGCACTCGATCAGGACTTTCCCCTGACGGTTCAGATATCCGAACCACTCACCGTGTTCAGGATCAGGGAATCTGTCCCAGGTGTATGAATGTATTTTTTTGAACCACTGCAGGCATTGCCTGTTTCCGGTAAGCCGGAACGACATCAGGAGCGCAACCAGCGTCTCAGCATGCACCCACCAGAGCTTCTGATCCCATTCAAGTTGTTCCGGAGGCCTTCCTTCAGCGTCAAGAAAATAGAATATGCCGCCGTGCTTCTTGTCCCAGCCGAAATCAAGCGTGCTCAGAATGACCTCTACGGCCTTGTCCATAAGTCTCTGGTCGTTCCGCTGTTCGGCGATGTCCAGAATAAACCACATCGCTTCAATGGTATGGCCGGGATTGATCAGCCTTCCTTCGAAACAGTCACAATGTCCGCCTCCCTCTAATACATTTTCAAATACCAGCATTCGCCTTTTATCCAGGAAGACAGACATTACCTCTTCGACTGTTTCATCGATCAAGCGTTCGATCTGTTCATCCTTGACAACTCCGCGCATTTCGCCGGCTAGGTTCACAAGGATCATCGGTACTGCGAATATTTTCAGGGGCCGGGCGCCTGCGACCGCCTTGCTGTAAGTTCCTGCCGGATCTTTTTTGCGTCGGAGGATATTTTCAAAGGTGGCTCTGCCGATGTCCTTGGCCTTTGCATCGTTTGCGGCTGTTCCATACTGGCTGAACGCCATAGCCGCGAAGCAGTCGGAGAAGATGCTGTAAGGAACTGTTATCGGCCTGCCCGTCTTGTCCAGGGCAAAATACCAGTTTCCCTTTTCATCCCTGCCGTGTTCGGCGAGGAATTCAGCCCCTATGCCCGCAAGCTTCAGCCAGGAGTCTTTTTTCTCCAGGTGGTTGTACAACATTGAGAACGTCCACACCTGCCTGCCTTGGAGCCAGACGAATTTGTCCGTATCGTAAACCTTGCCTGTTCTGTCCAGACAGCTGAAGTATCCTCCGTTCTTACGGTCTATGGAGTATCGTTCCCAGAAAGGCATTACGTCTTTCACCAGCGCTTCATGATATTGTTTTTTAAGTTTTTCACTATCCATTGGATTCACCTTTCCGCCAATGCTTTTTGCAGTATCTCTTCAGGTGGACGCTGCGGATTCCACAGTGTCTCGCTGAACAATTTCACGCTTGGCTCTATTGCCTCTTCAAGCATCCCGTCCTCAATCAATCCCATGACTGTAATATTGGGATTGGCTTTGAGAATCTCGCTGTAGAAGCGTACCGCGAGTGGATAATGCTCAAACCACATTGCATTGACCCTGTCCCAGCGGCTCTGCCTGGACTGTTTTCTTGCCCGTATCATCGAAGGATCGCGCCTGCCAAGGACAAA
>JAGVIF010000013.1 GCA_020056205.1 Lentisphaeria bacterium
ATTTAGTGATTTGCGGATTTTTTAACCGTGCAATCATTCAATCACCCAATCTCCCAGTCACCCAATCATTGGCGCTCTGACACTTTGACACTCTGACACTTTTTTTTCGCGGTGTCTATTTCCACAGCGCAGCCAACGAAACACGGTCGCGGCGAGCGCGACCCCCCATCATCCATTCTTTAATCACAGTATAATGTCAAATAAAATTTGCAAACCGCTGTTTTGGCGGTTAGATTACCGCTTCAATTTTTACAAGCCTCAAGCTAACCGGGCCAATAATCCAAATAATTGTATGATGAATAGCGGAATTAAAATACAGACAAAGCTTGACGAGGCTTTTCGTTTCAGGACATTGTCCGTAGTTTTCTTTTTTGAGGCTATTTTGCTGGGTTTTGTGGTTGTATATTCCGGGATGATAAGGGGCTGGTTTGGCTCCGACATTTTCAATCTTGCCTTTTTGCCTCTTATTTTTGTAGTTATAAGCTCGGCTGTTTCGTATATTCTTGCCTCGCTGGAGTTGAAGTCCGCTTTTGAGGATGAGGAGAGGATTCTGATTGAAAAGAGGAGGGAGAATAGCGCTCTTGAAGTTGGGGAGGATGTGCTTTTTGTGTCGAGGCGCTCGCTTGAAAATTTCCGCAAATATTCCCCTTATGTGATTGCCTTTTTGGAATTTGTCATTAGTTCCGTTTTTCTTTTTCTCCTGTATAATTATTGGCAAAGGAGAATTGAACTGCCGGTTTCGGATGCTCCGGCGCAGGCGGCTTTTGTGAGCGGACTGCTTGCTTTTGTATGTCTTTTTTCCGGAGTTTTCGCGATAGGGCAGTCCCGCGAGAGGGTCTTCCGTTGGTTCAGAGTTTCCGGGGCGTGGTTTCTGATGGCGTTTGCGATTTTCGCAGGGGCTTCGGCCGGGATATTTTTGAGGAAGGCGGGGTATGGGCAATGGGATTCAGGCATAAGATTTTTTTTCTTTGTTCTGCTTGTCGTTGTCGGGGCGGAACTGTTCCTCAACTTTGTAATGGAATTTTATCGTCCGCGGGGAGAGAAAGAGACGAGACCTGTTTTTGAGAGCCGTTTTCTTGCCGTTTTTACGGAGCCCGGCGGGATAATGAGGAATATTGCGGAGACATTGGATTATCAGTTTGGATTTAAAATATCCGGCACATGGATTTATCGTTTTCTTAAGAATTCAATAGTTCCTCTTGTTATGTTGTGGCTGGCGTCTCTGTGGCTGATGACCTGCGTTACGGAGATATATTCCAATGAAGTTGGGATACGGGAGTCTTTCGGAGTGAGAGAGGAGGGCAAACCGCTTTCCGCCGGCATACATTTCAAATTGCCATGGCCTTATGGGAGAATAGTGCGGGTTCCGTCGAGGGATATACAAGAGCTGTTTATAGGGATGAGCGGGGAAGAGAAGGAAGAAAAATCCGACGCTATACTTTGGACGGCGTCGCACTACCACAAAGAGGACAATTTTCTTGTGGCGTCGGACAAAGCTGTTTCCGAGAACGAAGTGCCGGTTTCGTGCATATCGTCGGTATTCAACATCCAGTACAGCATCAGGGAGTCCGGCGTATTGGATTACTCATACAGAAATAAAGATATTAGAGAGACAATACAATCGGTTACTGAGAGCGTCATCACAAAGTTTCTTGCGGGGAAGGATGTGCTCAAGATGCTTTCGATGGAAAGGTATTCGAACAAAACTGAGATTAAGAAAAAACTTCAGGAGGCTTATGACGCGGCCGGATTGGGAGTGGAAGTGGGATTAGTAAATATTCTTGATGTTCACCCGCCGGTTGAAAAGGTGGCGCCGTCGTTTCAGGATGTTGTCGGCGCGATGGAAGAGAAAGAGACTGACATATTGAAGGCGAAGGCTTATGAAAATAAGGTTCTTCCGCTTGCCGAGGCCGAAAAGGCGAAAGTGATTATGGATGCCGAGACTGAGAGAAGGAACGTGGTGAAGCTCGCCGAATCCGAGAATGAGCGTTTTGTGAAGCAGCTGCAGGCATACCGCCAGATGCCGACTATGTTCAAACTGCGGGCATATCTTGATTTTTTCGAAAACGATTGCGCGAATGTCAGAAAGCTGGTGATAGATTCCAGCATAGGACATAAGGTTTTCATACTCAATTTCGAGGAGAAGCAAAGGCTTGATCTTCTCGATGTTTCCATCGGCGATATCGCGCCTGAAAAAAAATAAAAAGGGGGATTCACGCATGACTGAAAAACATACCAATAGCGGCAAACATTGGCCGACCGTTATTCTCGGAGCTATCGTGGCGATTATATTTTTGCTGACCATATTTTCGTTTCAGGTCAATACTACGGAACACGCGGTCGTAACAACCTTTGGCAAGATAACCGGGACGAAGGACGCCGGCCTTCACTTCAGATGGCCGTATCCTATACAAAAAATAACCCGTTATGACAACAGGAAGCGTTGTTTCGAGGGGTTGACCGGAAAGATAGAGGAGACTTATACTGCTGACGGAAAAAGTGTTGTTGTGGGGGCTTACATAATATACAAGATTGCTGATCCTGAAATAGTTCTCCAGCGTCTTGGAACTGAAATTAAGGCGGAGGAGCGTCTGACAAGTTTGATGAGGACGGTTAAAAACGCGGTCTTGGGCAAATATGAGTTCAAGGAACTCGTGAACACGGACGCATCTAAAATCAAGCTTGATGAAATTGAACGAAAAATTCTTGAGGGGCTTGCCCCGCAGGCGAAAACCGAATACGGGATAGAGGTCAGCTGGGTCGGAATAAAATTTCTTGGCATTCCCGAGAAAATCTCTGAAAAAGTCTTCGAGAGAATGATAGCCGAGAGAAATGTGCTTGCCGAAAACTATCGTTCCGAGGGGAAAAAAATAGCGAAGAAAATCAGGGATGAGGCCGACAACAAGCGCAAACAGATGCTTGCTGATGCGGAAGCGGAGGCGCGGATAATCAGGGCTGACGGCGACGCGAAGGCGGCGGCGTTCTACTCGGTTTTCAAGGAAGAGCCGGCCCTTGCCGAATTTTTGAGGAAGCTTGAGTCTCTCAGGAAGATAATGCCTGAGAAGACGACGTTGATATTAAATACCGAGGATTATCCTCCATTCGACATATTGAATGCGAAAAGAATGCCCGGGACGAAAGGCGTTTCGGAAAAAAGTGGTGATTAAGTGAACGGAAAGAATGAAATGAATGAATATGGAGCGGGGATGAAGGCTCTCGTCGGGCTTGTGCATTATTGTTTCGTAGTCCTGTCGGCTCTTATAATCCTGCTTATTGCGTGGTATATGACTTTTGCCGGTTATTTCACTGTGAATCCGCAGGAAGCGGTTCTTGTCCTCAGGTTCGGAAAGATAACGGACGAGTTTCGTGAGGGTTGGCATTGGACATATCCGTATCCGGTATGCAGGATAATAAAAATTCCAACCACCAAGCAGACCATAAAAATAAAGGCTTTCTGGCATAGACCCAACGTCAACGCGTTCAACAATCCTTCGAATAATCAGGGGGGGCCGTTAAATCCGGCCGTTGACGGTTATCTTCTCACCGGCGACGCCAATATAATTCATACCGAGTGGGAACTGGTGTACGAAATAAACGATCCTACAAAATACTACACAAAAGTTCTTGGTACTCCAAATCCGGTTGAGGAAGACGAAACGGTTAAGGATCCGGCGACAGGGAAAAAAATTGGAACGCGCGGAGCGAGAACTATATTGAAATTTCTTCTCGACGAATCTGTGGTCGGAGTCTCATCCCGATGGAATGCTGATGAGGCGCTGTATAAAAATTCCTCCGAGTACAACCGCCAAGTTTTGAATGAATTCAGGAAAAAACTGACAACCCTTGACATGGGCATCAATGCCGACACGTTGGAAGTGAACTTAACCGGAAAAACAGCGCCGCTGGCGGTAAATCCCGCATTTCAAAAAGTGATAGAGTCCGAGCAGGAAATGTCGAAAGATATACAAAACGCTAGGGAATATGCTGTCAAAAAAGAAAATGAAGCGGACGCGGAAAAGTCCGATGTCATAGACAAAGCTAAAGGTTATCGCAGCAGGGTCGTATCCCAGGTGGAATCGGAAGAAATCTATTTTAAAAAAATTCTTGATGAATACAGGAAAAATCGGGAAACCGTCATACTTGCCCTGTACACTGATGGAATCACTGATTTTTTGTTGAAAGTCAAAGACAAGTACATAATTCCGTCCGGCGACGGGCAGGAGCTTAGGATAATGCTCAATCCGGAACCGGTTGTAACAAAAGAAGACACGGCAAAAGGCGGCGAAAATCAATGAATGACGGCGAAAATATTTCGGCGCAGACCCGCTCCGTCGAAAACAATATAGGGGCGGTTTGCGCTTGCGGGGCGCATTCAGATTCGAACTTGAGCGACGGCTCCGCTCATCCGAGAAAAGTCGGAAGGCTCGGCGCTGTTCTGACCGGCGGAATTTTCATCCTCAATTCCTATACTCTCAGTTATCTTCAGCCGAATCAGCCTCTTTCCGCCGACATCAGCGCGGCAATTGGGGCGGTAATACTCGCGCTGCCAATATTTATCGCAGCCATAAAAGATATTGGGAAGGGAATCGTGCAGATGAACGAGCTTGTGGCGATAGCCGTTCTCGCATCGCTTGCCGGAGGAAGCTTCAGGACAGCCGGTATAATTTGTTTCTTCCTGATGATAGCCATAATAATAGAATCAAAAACGGCATTTGGAGCTCAACGTTCAATAGAGGAACTCATAAAACTTACGCCGCGTTCGGCGCGAAAAATCGTTGACGGCAAAGAGACGGAAATTGATGTCCTCTCTCTCATACTCGGAGACACTATACGCATAAGGCCGGGAGAAAATTTCCCGATAGACGGAATAATAACCGCCGGAAACAGCACGGTTAATCAGGCGTCCATAACAGGAGAGTCGCTTCCTGTGGAGAAAGAGCCGGACAAGGAAGTTTTTGCCGGAACGCAGAACCTGACCGGAGTCCTCGATGTGAAGGTAACCAAGGTTGGGAAAGACACGACGCTTGGCAAAGTTAAATCAATGATTATCGCGGCTGAAGGCACACGCCCTCCGATTGTCCGGCTCATAGACCTCTACGCCGGATATTATACGCCCGCAATAATTATGATTGCCGGCCTGACATGGTGGTTTAGCGGCGGAAACATGGACAATGTCATATCGGTTCTGGTTGCGTCGTGTCCGTGCGCGCTTGTGTTGGCCGCTCCGTCGGCGGTTGTTGCCGCCCTCGCTGCGGCGTCGCGTCTCGGTATTTTGATAAAAGATGTTTCATATCTTGAGCTTGCCTCAAAGATAAGGTCTATAGTGTTTGACAAGACCGGAACGCTTACCGAGGGTATCCTTTCAGTGGCAAGACTGAACCCGGTTGAAGGCGTAAAACCGGCGGAACTCCTTTATCTTGCCGCATCTGTTGAAAGCCATAGCAATCATCCGACCGCCAAGGCCCTCTCCAAACTTGCCGCGGAGGCGGGGATTTCATGCGGTCAGGTTAAAAATTTCGAAGAGATTCACGGCAAGGGCGTTTTAGCCGTTCTCGACGGAGAAAAATGTTTCGTGGGAAGGGGGGAATGGTTGAAGTCGCTTGGATTTGATTTGAGTTCCATCAGCGCCCCTGACGACGATGAAAGCGCCGGAATGAGCGTGGTATTTGTCGCGCGCGGAAACAAGGTTGCAGGCTGGATTGGCTTGAAAGACACCCTGCGCAAGGAAGCCAAAGATGCCATAGCGGAACTCCGCAAACAAGGGGTCAGGCAATGTTCAATGGTAACAGGAGACCGCGCGTCGGTGGCTGAAAAAATCGGGAAAAGCCTTCAGGTGGACGAGATCAGGTCGGAATGTTTGCCCGACGACAAGGTCGCTTTCGTTAAAAACGCAAAGAAAAATTACACAGTGGCAGTCGTTGGAGACGGGATAAATGACGCTCCGGCTTTGGCCGCCGGCGACATCGGCATAGCGATGGGCGCGATAGGCAGCGACATCGCGATAAACAGCGCATCCATAGCGTTGATGACCAATGATTTGAGAAGAATTCCAATGCTCATAAAACTTGCAAGACAGTCCGGAACAATAGTCAATCAAAATCTTGCGTTCGGAGTATTCTTCATAGTGGCCGGAGTGAGTTTGTCGGTCTTCGGATACATGCCGCCTATAGCCGCGGCAATGCTTCATACCGTAAGCACATTAGTGATAATTTTCAACAGCGCGAGATTAGTCAGAACCGGCGAAGAGCTGACCTCCGAAATAACCTAAGTTTTGCGGTTCAATCGGCCGAATTTAAACCAAGTTCTTGATAATAAACAAGGTATGAACGTAAATATTCACCGAAAGGACAGGGTTCGGTGAATATTTACATCTAATAAAATGCGCAATAGTTTATTTTTCCACAAAAAACATCTCGTTGGCATGATGGATTTGTAATCACCGCCTATCTTCTCGACATAAAACCAAAGGGGGAAATAATATTGATACGAAAAGATGGCAGAAACATCGTTGGCCTGACGATATTGAACGCCAGTAGTAGATAATAATAAGAATAACCTAACCAGGCGCTTGAGTTGA
>JAGVIF010000268.1 GCA_020056205.1 Lentisphaeria bacterium
ATGAACATCGAACATTCAACATTGAACGTCCAACATCGAATGAAGAAAACGATTGAGAAGTTCTAAAGTTCGGGAGTGAAAAAATTAGAAAGTAGAAAGGGAAAAAGTAAGATGGAAAAGACTGTGAACATCGAACATTCAACGTTGAACATCCAACGTCGAATGAAGAAAAACTCTGTGTCTTTAACCAATAGCCAATAACTAATAACCCTTTGGAAATTGGCAATCGGAAATAATTCGCGTGTTTCGCCTGCCCTGAGCTTGCCCGCAGTGAGCTTGTTTGCGGTGAGCTTGTCGAAGGGTGGTTAAAGATCGAAAATTCTGAATTCTGACTGCTTTTCAATCAATTGCGATGCCGATAGCGATACCGGCCCCGACCCGAATGGCGCTAAGTTAAGGTAGTTGCCACAGGGTAATTTGGGTCTGTCTGCCCCGATAATAGCGGGTCAGATAGACCCGCGCTACTTCGAATTGCACCTTAACTTAGCGGCATTTGGCCTCGACCCCGAAAAAAGCGGCAGTTTCAAAGGAGAACCACTAAACCTGATGAATAATTGGCTTAACAAGACGAGAATTTTTATTAATGAGACGATAGCGGAACTCAAGAGGTGCACGTGGCCGTCCCGCGATGAGCTTTATGAGTCTACGGTTCTTGTTATTGTTACCGTGCTTTTACTGGCGCTTTTTGTAACGGCTGTTGATGCGGTGAGCGGGTTGGCCATAGATTGGCTGACAACGATGTAAAAACCAAAATTTGCGGAGATTTATGGGAGAGGAAAAAACCGGGAAATGGTTTGTTCTTCACACTTTGTCGGGACACGAGCAAAAAGTGAAGGATGCCGTTGATAAACTTATTGTGTCCGGAGAGGGGCGCGGAATTTACGAGGTTTTGCTTCCTCTGGAGAAGATATCGGAAGTAAAACAGGGAAAGAAGACAACTTCGATGAGGAAGTACTATCCCGGTTACATTCTTGTGCGGATGGATCTTTACGGCGAAGACGGGAAGATAGATGAGGAGACATGGTATTCCGTTCGTCAAACGAAGGGCGTGATAGGTTTTGTCGGGAGCGGCAACCGTCCGCTTCCTTTGACCTCCGAGGAAGAAAGGGATATGATGGGGCAGATAAGGGATTCGGAGGATAAAGTCATTCCTAAGATAGACTTTGAAATCGGAGAAATGGTGAAGATACGGGATGGAGCGTTTGAGAATTTTGAAGGCAACATAGAGGAAATAGATCACGAGAGAGGCAAGTTGAAGCTCCTCGTTTCGATATTTGGGCGTTCAACGCCCGTGGAACTTGAATACTGGCAGGTCGAGCGCGAATAGTCGTCTTCGCGGTCGGGTATGAAAAATATAGTTGAAGCATGGGTTTTCGGGAGAGGGAATCTGCCCTTCGCACCGCGGCCCTTGTGAAAACGGAGATTTGAATGGCGAAAAAAGTAACGGCACAGATTCGTTTGCAAATTCCGGCTGGCGCCGCTAATCCGGCTCCGCCGGTTGGCCCCGCTTTAGGGCAGGCCGGCGTGAACATCATGGAGTTTTGCAAGAAGTTTAATGCGGCGACCCAGCCGCAGGCGGGTATGATAATTCCGGTCGTGATAACTGTCTATCAGGACAGGTCTTTCACGTTCATAACCAAGACGCCTCCGGCGCCTATCCTCATAAAAAAGGCCGCGAATATTGCTTCCGGAGCGAAGACTCCCGGACGTGAAAAGGTTGCTTCGATAACGCGGGCTCAAGCTCTTGAGATAGCGAGGGCTAAAATGAAGGATTTGAATGCGAGAAGCGAGGAAGCCGCGTTGAGGATGATAGAGGGAACAGCGAGAAGCATGGGAGTAGAGGTGAAAGATGCCTAAGAGGAGCAAATTATATAGAGCAAGGGCAGAAAAGCTTGATCGGAATATTAAATATTCTTTTGGTGATGCGTTGAACATTCTCAAGGCGATGCCTGTTCCGAAGTTTGACGAGACGGTTGACCTTGTTTTCAGGCTTGGGACGGACCCGCGCCAGTCGGATCAAAATGTGAGAGGGGCTGTTTCTCTTCCGAAGGGAACGGGAAAGAAAGTCAGGATTGCGGTGATTGCCGAGGGGGACAAAATTGAGCAGGCGAAGTCGGCCGGAGCTGATTTTGCCGGCATGGAGGATTTGATAGAAAAGATCAAAGGCGGCTGGCTGGATTTTGATGTTCTGATAGCGACGCCTTCGGCTATGTCGCAAGTGAGGACTCTCGGTAAAGTCCTTGGCCCGAAGGGGTTGATGCCGAATCCAAAGACCGGGACGGTGACGGATCAGGTAGATAATGCCGTTAAAGAGGCAAAGGCCGGCAGGGTTGAGTTCAGGGTTGATAAAGGGGCCTGCGTTCATGTGCCGGTTGGGAAACTTTCGTTTAAAGTTGAAGACATAGCGGAAAACTGCAAGGCGGTCATTCAGGCTGTTCTCAGGGCGAAGCCGTCTGCTTTCAAAGGAATTTATCTTTTGAGCTGCACTCTTTCGGCGACGATGAGTCCGGGTGTCAAATTGGATGTCAATGAAATCGCGAACATGAAGGGGTAGGCTTATATGAGAGCGGAAAAAAAACAGATGGTTGACGACATCGGCAGGGTGCTTTCGGCATCCAAGTACATATTTTTCGTCAGCTATAAAGGATTGACGGTTAAGGACTTCTCGAAATTGAGAACGGACTTGGCCAAGGGCGCTTCCGAATGCCATGTTTTTAAGAACAGGCTTATAAAGAAGGCGGCGGAGCTTAAAGGCATAAAGGCGCTGATGGACATTAGGCTCAAAGATGACACGGCGGTTATAACCGGAGGAGGCGATGTTGGTGTTGTCGCAAAGATTCTTTCGGATTTTGCCAAGGACAAAGACAAGCTCGCTCCGAAATGCGGATATCTTGACGGCTCCATATTGAGCGCGAACGATGTCAAAGCCATATCAACACTTCCTTCGAAGGATGTTTTGAGGTCTCAGTTGCTTGGAGTCCTGCAGGCGCCGTCGAGGAATTTGGTCAACGTCTTGTACGTCAAGCTTTGTCAAGTCGTGAATGTTCTCAACAACTATAGGGAACAAAAAGAAAAAGTTCAATAAAAGCGAAATTTTAATTAAATAAATAAAGACAAAAAAATCAAACCAATAATGGAGGAAACAAAAGTGTCTGAAGAAATAAAAGTGGAAGTATCAAAGGAAATGGATCAATTCATCTCCTATATTGAAAATCTCTCGGTGCTCGATCTCTCAAAGCTGGTCAAGGCTCTTGAAGGCAGGCTCGGAGTTACGGCGGCGGCGCCGATCGCGGCGGCAATGACGGCGCCGGCGGTGGGAGCGGCGGCGGCGGTGGAAGAAAAAACAGAATTTACTGTCATGCTCACATCTTTTGGCGCCAACAAGATCAATGTGATAAAAGAAGTCCGCACAATAACCGGTCTTGGACTTAAAGACGCGAAGGATCTTGTGGAAGCTGTTCCGAAACCGATCAAAGAGGCAGTGCCGAAAGAAGAAGCTGAAAAGATGAAGAAACAGCTTGAAGCAGCCGGAGCAGTCGTAGAACTCAAGTAGTAAATATTCACCGAATCCTGTCCTTTCGGTGAATATTTACTTGTATAAGTTTCAGTAAAAGGACAGGGTTCGGCGAATATTTACAATTAGGCTTATCGCGGTATCTATACTCTATAAGGCTGAAAATTTACACATAGACGAGTCAGATTAGAGTATAAACAAAAAACCAACAGAGAGGCTTCGTGATTATGACAGAGCGCGTCAATTTCGGTAAATTGCAGGAAGTCCTTGATATTCCTGACCTTATAGACATACAGATTAATTCGTTCATTGATTTTCTCCAACTTGATGTTCCTCCCGGGAAGAGGGAGCGAAAGGGGTTGCAGGAGGTTTTCAAAGAAATTTTTCCAATAGAAAGTTTTGACCGGCAACTGAGCGTTGATTTTATATCATATCGCTTTGGCGAGCCTCATGCGGATGCCATAGATTGCGTAAAGGACGGCGAAACATACTCGTCGCCGCTTTACGGCGCCTTTTCTCTCAATATAAGAGGCAGGAAGATTGAGGAAGATGTGTATTTCGGCGATTTCCCCGTGATGACAGAGAGAGGGACTTTTATTATAAACGGAGCCGAGAGGGTTATAGTGAGCCAGCTTCACAGGTCTCCCGGCGTATGTTTCGAGAAGAACAAACATTCGAGCGGAAAGGGCATCTATTCTTACAGGATAATTCCGGACAGAGGCTCGTGGCTGGAAGTTCAATTCGATATTAACGACTTGATATTCATATATTTGGATAAAAAACGCCGCCGCAGGAAATTTTTAATCACGACTTTCCTGAGGGCAATAGGCTACGGCTCGAATCAAGACATGCTCTCGGCCGTGTACGAAACTAAAAAGTGGAAGATTTCAGAACTGCTCAAAATGAACGATGAGGAATTGTTCTCTCTCCACATAGTAGATGCGGTTGCGGATCCGAACACCAAAGAGGAAATTATCTCAGCATTGTCGCCGCTCAGCGCGGATACCCTAAAACAGCTTTCAGAATTCGGACAGAAAGATGTCATGCTTGCCAGGGTCGAGGACGGAATGGAGGCCTTTATCAACTGTCTCTCACGCGATGCGACAACCACCGAGGATGACGCGCTAAAGGAAGTGTACAAGAGGATGAGGCCTGGCGATCCGCCAAGCCTTGCGAACGCGCGCCTTCTCATAAAGAGACTTTTTTTTGACGAACGACGCTATGATTTGGGCGAGGTGGGCAGGTTTAAGCTCAACCAAAGGCTCGGACTGAAATTGCCGACATCCCTTCGTGTCCTTCATAAGGATGATATGATGGAGGCGACAAAATTTCTCATCAAATTGAAAGCCGTTGCCGGGCGCCCGGACGACATAGATCATCTTGGCAGCAGAAGAATAAGAACTGCCGGAGAACTTATTCAGAATCAATGCAGGGTCGGGCTTGTCCGCACCGAAAGGCTTGTGAGGGAAAGGATGACCCTGCTGGGAACGGATGAATCCGCCCTGACGCCAAACAAGCTCATAAATACGAAAGCGTTTATGAGTGTTATCAGGGATTTCTTCGCGCGCAGTCAGTTGTCGCAGTTCATGGATCAGACAAATCCACTCTCCGAAACCACGAACAAAAGAAGATTGAGCGCCCTCGGGCCGGGCGGGCTGAACAGGGAAAGGGCCGGTTTTGAAGTTCGCGACGTTCACAGCAGCCACTACGGAAGAGTTTGTCCGATAGAAACGCCGGAAGGTCCCAATATCGGGCTGATATCTTCTCTCTCCCTCTACGCGAGAGTCAATAAATTCGGTTTCCTTGAAACGCCATACCGGGTGGTTAAGAACGGCATAGTTACAAGTCATGTTGAATATCTTACGGCGGACCGGGAAGAGAAATTCATAATCGCCCAGGCAAACGCGCCGCTCGACGAAAATGGGGCTTTTACCAATAAAACGGTGATGTCAAGGCATATGGGAGACTCTTCGGAAGAACCGCGCGAAACTATTCAATATATGGATGTCTCGCCCAAACAGCTTGTCAGCGCCGCCGCGGGGCTTATTCCTTTTCTTGAACACAATGACGCGAACCGCGCTCTCATGGGCTCTAACATGCAGAGGCAGGCCGTGCCTCTGATGGTTACGGAATCGCCGCTGGTCGGCACAGGGCTTGAAAGCAAAATCGCCAGAGACTCAAGAGCCGCTCTTGTCTCAGACGTTGCCGGAACGGTGGAAAGCGTTGTCGGCGACAAGATTACAATCTCGCCCACGGAAACGCAGACACCAAAAAAGAAAAGCAAAGACTTCGACGACTTTGAAAAAGTATACACCCTCAAAAAATTCCTAAGGACTAATAATGGGACATGCATTAATCAGCGCCCAATTGTGAAAAGAGGGCAAAAGATAAAGCAAGGCGATATTATAGCCGACGCGGCGACGGAGCAGGGAGAACTCGCCCTCGGCAAGAACATCCTCGTGGCGTTTATGCCATGGTGCGGATACAACTTTGAGGACGCCATTGTAATCAATCAAAGGCTTGTCAAGGATGACGTTTTTACGAGCATCCATATTGATGAGTTTGAAATAACAGCGAGAGAAACCAAGCTCGGGCCGGAAGAAATAACAAGGGATATCCCGAATGTCAGCGAAGAAGCGCTCAGAAATTTGGGGACTGACGGAATAGTCCACCTCGGCGCTGAAGTCAGACCGGGCGATATCCTCGCCGGAAAAATAACTCCAAAATCGGAAACCGAACTGGCGCCTGAAGAAAGACTTCTCAAGGCGATTTTCGGGGAAAAGGCCGCCGATGTCAAAGATTCAAGCCTCATCGTGCCAAGCGGAAAAGGCGGAATCGTGATGGAAATCAGAATCGAAAGAAATAGAGACCCAAATAGACAAGGCATGTCCAAGTCGGAGACCAGAAGGCAGATACGACATGCGAAAGAAACATATAAAATCGAATACAGCGAGATAGTCCAGGAGCTCGTTGACAAACTTGCCGAATTCATGGAGAACAAAAAACTGCCGTATCCGATATATGACATATCTTCTTCAAGCAAGAGAGCCGTTTTAATCTCAGCCAATAGAAAAGTTACAAGAGGCACTTTGACAAAGCTCGCGCATAAATGCGAAATCTTCCAAATGCAGGATTGTCCGCTCAAAGAAGAAATAGACAAAGTTATAACCGAGTATATCCCAAAATTCATAGAAATAAGATCCGTCAAGGGAGAAAATATAAATATGCTCGAGAAAGGCGAAGGGCAATATCCCGGCATGCCAAAAAAGATGAGAATATATGTCGCCAGCAAAAGGAAAGTGGAAGTCGGAGACAAAATGGCCGGCCGACACGGGAACAAAGGCATAGTCGCGAGAATCGTTCCGTCTGAAGATATGCCGTTCATGGAGGATGGCACACCTGTTGATATGGTCCTCAATCCCCTCGGCGTCCCAAGCCGAATGAATGTGGGACAAGTGCTTGAAACCCACCTCGGTTGGGCCGCTAAAATGCTCGGCATAAAAGTGGCAACGCCCGTCTTTGACGGGGTTCAGGAAGAAAAAATAATCGAACTTATGATGGAGGCCAACAAGAAAGAGTCCTCCCAAAAGGGAATAGACTGTCAATGGGGTTTCAAGAAGGATGCGAAAGGCAAACTTGTCTACGACGGGAAAACTGAACTTTATGACGGAAGAACCGGCGAAAGATTTGCCCAAAGAGTAATGGTCGGATGCATCTATATGATGAAGCTCGACCACCTCGTGTCAAATAAAATACACGCCAGAGCCGTCGGCCCGTATTCTCTCGTAACCCAACAGCCTCTCGGCGGAAAAGCCCAGCACGGAGGACAACGTTTCGGAGAAATGGAAGTATGGGCGCTTGAAGCCTACGGCGCCGCCCACACGCTGCAGGAAGTCCTTACGGTAAAAAGCGATGATGTGATAGGAAGAGCCAAAATATACGAGTCCATCGTGAAAGGCTCTAATGTTTTGGAGCCGCATCGTCCGGAATCTTTCAATGTTCTCACAAAGGAAATGCAGAGCCTCTGCCTTGATGTAAGGGTGGTAAATAAGAAAATTATAGCCGGTTAAAAAAACGGAGGGTTATTCAGTGATAGACAGCACATATACATACAGAGAACTTCTTGGCCAGCAGGAGGACGTTACCTCCTACGGAGCCCTTTCAATCAATGTGGCGTCTCCGGATGTGATAAGATCCTGGAGCCACGGCGAAATTAAAAATCCGGAAACAATAAATTACCGGTCATTCAAGCCGGAAAGAGGCGGTCTTTTCTGCGAAAGAATATTTGGCCCCACCCGCGACTGGGAATGCAATTGCGGAAAATATAAGAGAGTCAAACACAAGGGCGTGGTTTGCGACAGATGCGGAGTGGAAGTTACCATGTCAAGAGTCAGGCGGGAAAGAATGGGACACATAGAACTGGCCGTTCCCGTCTCGCATATATGGTTCTTCAAGTGCATGCCGAGCAGAATAGGGCTTATGCTTGATATGACCGCGAGGGCTCTCGAAAGAATCATTTATTATGAAGACTGGATAATAACAGACCCCGGCAATACAAAACTTCAATTAGGCCAGCCTTTGACTGAAATGGAATACCGTCAGGCACGCGAAGATTACGGCAAAGAATTCGAGGCCGACATAGGCGCGCCCGGGATACGAACTATCCTTGAAAAAGTGAACCTTGAGGAAGTTAAGAAAAAACTCGACGCCGATATCGTCGCGACCAAAAGCAAAGCTATCAGAATGAAAATAGCCAGAAGATTGCGCCTCGTCGAGGGTTTTCTTAACAACAAGTCAAGGCCGGAATGGATGATAATGATTGTGCTCCCGATTCTTCCGCCTGATCTGAGACCGCTTGCCCCCCTTGAAGGAGGCAGATTCGCGACCTCCGACCTCAACGACCTCTATAGGAGAATAATCAACAGAAACAACAGATTAAAAAATCTCCTCAAACTCAGAACCCCTGATGTCATAATCAGAAATGAGAAAAGAATGCTTCAGGAATCCGTTGACGCCCTGCTCGACAACGACAGACACGGCAGAGCCGTAACAGGAGCAGGCAACCGTCCGCTCAAATCTATCAGCGATATGCTGAAAGGAAAACAGGGAAGATTTCGCCAAAATCTGCTCGGAAAACGCGTTGACTACTCAGGCCGTTCCGTAATCGTCATCGGGCCTGAACTAAGCCTTGGACAATGCGGACTTCCCAAAAAAATGGCGCTGACTCTCTTCGAGCCGTTCATAATACGCTACCTCAAAGAAAGGGGACACGCCCACACCGTCCGCTCCGCAAAGAAAATGATCGAAAAAGGCGAACCGGTAGTCTGGGATATATTGGAACACGTTACAAAAGGCCATCCCGTTTTACTCAACAGAGCCCCGACTCTTCACAGGCTCAGCATACAGGCCTTCGACCCAATTCTCATCGAGGGCTCGGCAATAAGAATACATCCGCTTGTCTGCACAGCTTTCAACGCCGACTTTGACGGCGACCAGATGGCCGTCCACATCCCGCTCTCATATGCCGCTCAGATGGAGGCCAAACTCCTTATGTCAGCCACAAATAACATATTCTCTCCGGCAAGCGGCAAGCCGATCACTTCTCCGACTCAGGATATAACGCTCGGAATATATTATCTCACCATCAAACCTTGGACTCCGGTAAAGATGAAAGTGTTCAAGGATTATTTTGAAGTTCTCAAAGCCCTTGATGCTTCGAAAATAACCATGCACGAAAAGATCAAAATCCCTAATCTGGATTTCGAAAGACAAACCGTTTGGGGCGACTCCAAGGGTAAATTTATAGAAACATCCGCTGGACGCTGTATATTCAACGAGGTATGGGATGCCAAGCTCGGCTTTTACAACAGCCATACGGGGAAAAAAATCCTCGGAAAGCTCATTACCGAATGCTACGAACATTGCGGACATGAAACAACGGTTAAAGTCCTCGATGCCCTCACAAAACTCGGATTTGAATACTCCACTAAAGCCGGATTCTCAATATCAATATCAGATATGACCATCCCTGAAAAGAAAAAAGAACTTGTCCTCACCGCCAGAAAAGAAGTAGAAGAGGTCGAAAAACAATTCAAAAAAGGCGTCCTGACTACCGGAGAAAGACACAATAAGGTGATAGATATCTGGACGCGGACAAGCAACAATGTGGCAGGCGAACTCTTCAAAACCCTCGACAGAGAGCTTGACACCAGAGAGGAAATAAATCCGATATTCGCCATGCTCGACTCCGGCGCGAGAGGAAGCAGAGACCAAATAAGACAGCTCGCCGGAATGCGCGGACTCATGGCAAAACCGTCCGGAGATATCATCGAACGGCCAATCATATCGAATTTTAAAGACGGATTGACTGTCCTCGAATATTTCATAAGCACCCACGGCGCAAGAAAAGGACTCGCTGACACCGCCCTGAAAACCGCAGACTCCGGATACATGACAAGAAAACTCGTGGATGTCTCCCAAGATGTCGTCTGCAGAGAGGATGACTGCGGAACAATCAAAGGCATAAAGGTCAAAAATGTCATCGAAGGTGATGAGGAAATAATAACGTTGAAAGAGAGAATTGTCGGCAGATTCAGCGCGCAGGATGTCAGGGACCCTCTCGCAGACGATAACTCCCTTATATTAGCCGCCAATGAGGAAATAACCGAAAAAATAACCGGCAAGTTGACGGACATAGGAATCAACGAACTGATGATACGCTCAGTCCTCACCTGCGAAAGCCAAAGCGGCGTATGCATCAAATGCTACGGCAAAAGTTTGGCCACAAACAAACTCCCGGAAATAGGAGACGCCCTCGGAATTATCGCGGCTCAATCCATCGGCGAACCGGGCACACAACTCACAATGAGAACATTCCATATCGGCGGAACCGCATCGTCGGCATACAGACAGCCAATAATCAAAGCGAGAAACAGCGGAATCGTAAAATTCGAGGAAGTAAGAGCCGTCAAAAATGAAAAAGACGAATTCGTCGTGGTCAACAAAAGCGGCGCGATAATAGTTGAAGACGAAAAAGGACGCCAACTTGACAGATTCGAATTGGTCATCGGCGCCGTCATCGAAAAGAAAGAAGGCGACAAAGTCAAACCAAACGACAAAATAGCAAGCTGGGACCCTTACAACGTTCCCATTATCGCGGAGGAAAACGGAACAATAGAGTTCAGAGACCTGCTGGAAGGAATAACTCTAAAGCGCGAAATCAAAAGCGGCGGATCTCAGGAAGTCACGGTAATGGAGCATAGAGAAGACCTTCACCCGCAAATGGTTATAAAAGATGAAACCGGCCAGATAATCGCTCATTACAGCCTCCCGGCAGGCGCATACATAATGATTAACGAGGGAGAAAAAGTCAAAACCGGAACGCCTCTCGCAAGAATGCCACGCCAAACCGCAAAAAACAAGGACATCATCGGAGGTCTTCCGCGAGTAGCCGAACTCTTCGAGGCCCGCCACCCGAAAGAAGTCGCTGAAATCGCGAGAATAGACGGAAAAGTCGAACTCGGAAACATGACCAAAGGAAAAAGGCAGCTCATCATAAAAGATATTGAAAATAATCAGGTCGAGGAACACTTTATCCCCGCAAACAAACACATCACCGTCGGCAAAGGAGATTTCGTGAGAAAAGGACAGAAACTCACCGAAGGCGCCATTGACCCTAAAGAACTCCTCGAAATATGCGGACATCAGGAACTGCAGGAATATCTCGTGAACGAAGTCCAGCTTGTCTATAAATCACAAGGCGTCGAAATTAACGACAAGCATATCGAAATCATCGTCCGTCAAATGCTGCAGAAAGTAAAAATAACCGAGATAGGCGATACCGTATTCCTCCCGGGAGAACAGATTGATAAAAACGTCTTCGCCAAAGAAAACAAAAGGGTTGAAGCCAAAGGCGGAACGCCGGCAAGCGCCGAACCTGTCCTCCTCGGAATTACAAAGTCCTCCATCGAAACCGACAGTTGGATATCAGCCGCGTCATTCCAGGACACCACAAGAGTCCTGACCGAGGCGGCCACTCTCGGAAAAGTGGATCCGCTGGAAGGTTTCAAGGAAAATGTTATAATCGGACACCTCATCCCGGCCGGAACAGGAACCGACCGGATGATGAGCATAAAACTCAAAAAAATCGGCAGGGAAATAATCCCCGAAGATTTCCCGACGGAAGACAAAGATGAACGCGCCCAGACAAAGGAACAGGAAAAGGCGATAAAAACAGCAAGAGAAATTTTGTCAATATAAATTTGAAAAAAAAAGAAACGGCGCTATTCTAAGCGCCCCTTCGTAAAAAAATAAGACAAGGTTATAAAAAATGCCCACGATAAATCAACTCGTAAAATCGGGAAGAAAACAGAAAGTAAAAAAAAATAAGGTGAAATCCCTCCAGGGATGCCCGCAAAGAAGAGGCGTATGCCTGCAGGTAACAACAAGAACTCCAAAAAAACCAAACTCCGCCCTCAGGAAAATCGCAAGAGTAAGATTGACCAACGGAGAGGAAGTTACAGCATACATAGGAGGAGAAGGGCATAATCTCCAGGAACACTCCGTCGTCCTTGTCAGAGGCGGCAGAGTCCGCGATCTGCCAGGCGTTCGATACCACGTCGTAAGAGGCACGCTCGACAGTCTCGGCGTCGCAAACAGAAAACAGAGCAGATCCAAATACGGCGCGAAAGCAACCAAACAAGAAAAGTAAAAGTCTAAGCCCAGCAAATCTTTACAAGTAAAACTCCTTTATAAACAATAAGATATAACTAAAATCAGCTGTCGGCGCCCCAAAAAAGGCTCCGGCAGTTTTTCTTGAAAACATCAATTAAAACAGGTTGAAAAATGAGAAGGCGAAAAGCTGAAAAACGGCAGATAGTTCCCGACGTGAAATACAACAGCGAACTGGTTGGACGCATGATAAATACAATAATGCAATGCGGCAAAAAATCCATCGCGCAGGGCATAGTATACGGCGCGTTTGACTTGATCAAGAAAAAAAAGAAGGACATGGAGCCTCTCGAAGTCTTCCTGCAGGCGATTGAAAATGTCAAACCAAAACTCGAAGTAAAAAGTAGAAGAGTCGGCGGCGCGACATATCAGGTGCCGGTCGAAATAGATTCCGAAAGACAAGTCGCCATCGCAATGCGCTGGATTAGAAAATATTCAATGGCAAGAAAGGGACGCTCCATGAAAGACGCCCTCGCCACTGAAATACTTGACGCTTCCGATAACACCGGAACCGCCGTGAAGAAAAAAGAAGACACACATAAAATGGCGCAGGCTAACAAGGCTTTCGCCCACTATAAGTGGTAAAAAATAGAAGCGAACAAAATGAACAGCGAAAAAAAATATTCAGAATCAAAGGACAGGCCGGTCCCGATAGCAAATGTCCGCAATATAGGAATTATGGCTCACATAGACGCCGGCAAAACTACGACTACGGAGAGAATTCTCTATTACACCGGTGTCAATTATAAAATGGGCGAGGTTCACCACGGAACAGCCACAATGGATTGGATGGTACAGGAACAGGAAAGGGGCATCACCATCACATCGGCCGCCACAACATGCCTTTGGAAAGAAAATAGAATAAATATAATAGACACACCCGGACACGTTGACTTCACCGCCGAAGTGGAACGCTCACTCAGAGTCCTTGACGGAGCTGTGGCCGTCTTCTGCGCAGTCGGAGGCGTTCAGCCCCAGTCCGAAACCGTCTGGAGACAATCAAAAAAATATAAAGTCCCCATTCTCGCTTTCGTCAACAAAATGGACAGGGTTGGCGCCAATTTCAATAAAGTGGTCGAAGAAATTAGAAACAAACTAAATGCTACCGTCGTTCCTCTCCAAATACCAATAGGAAAAGAGAGCGAATTCAAAGGCGTCGTTGACATAATAAACAACAAGGCCATTTATTTTGACGAAGAAAAGCTCGGTTCGGTGACAGAGGAAAAAGATGTTCCGCCGGAATTAGCGGAGGAAACAAAAAAACAGCTTCATCATATCATAGAGACCGTAGCCGAAGTTGACGATGAAATCATGGCCTACTTCCTCGAAGATAAAGCCCCCGCCATGGAAGACCTGAAAAAAGCTATAAGAAGAAAAACTATCTCCGGAGAAATCGTTCCTGTCATCTGCGGAGCCGCCTTTAAACACAAGGGAATCCAGCCTCTCCTCGACGCAGTCGTAGAATATCTGCCTTCTCCGGTTGACGTATGGGAAGTCAAAGGCGTGGACCCGCGAACAGAAAAAGAAACCGGCAGGCATGTCGGCGACGACGAACCCTTCTCCGCTCTCGCATTTAAAATTATGAACGACCCCTACGTCGGAAAACTCACTTTCTTTAGAATTTATTCCGGAATCGCAACCCGCGGAATGCAAGTATATAATTCGAGAACGGATAAGACCGAAAGACTCGGAAGAGTCCTCCAAATGCACGCCAATAAAAGAGAAGAAAAAGAGGTTATTTTTTGCGGAGACATCGCCGCCGCCATAGGACTTAAAAATGTGACAACAGGCGATACAATATGCTGCGAAAAACATCCAATATTGCTTGAATCCGTGAACTTCCCGGAACCCGTCATCTCAATGGCTATAGAACCAAAATCCGCCGCGGAAAGAGACAAACTCTACACCGCCCTCGGCGCGCTGTCAGAGGAAGACCCAACCTTCAGAGTCAAAAGCGATACCGAAACAGGACAAACCATCATATCCGGAATGGGAGAATTGCACCTCGACATCATAAAAGACAGAATATTCAGAGAATTTAAAGTCGAAGCGGACACCGGCAAACCTCAGGTCGCATACAGGGAAACAATCAGAAGAGCTTCCGACGCAAATGCAAAATTCATCCGCCAAAGCGGAGGCAGAGGACAATACGGACATGTCATAATTGAAATGCAACCGAAAGAAAGAGGATACGGAGTAACCATCGAAAACAAGGTCGTCGGAGGAAACATCCCGAAAGAATATATACGCGCCGTCGAAAAGGGGCTCAAAGAAGCCGCCACCACAGGCGTTCTCGCCGGTTTTCCGGTAATAGACCTGAATATTGACATCATTGACGGCTCTTATCACCCCGTTGACTCCTCCGAAATGGCTTTCAAAATAGCCGCTTCAATGGCTTTCAAAGAAGCCGTAAAAAAAGCGGGCATGATTCTTCTCGAACCGATAATGAATGTCGAAATCATCACCCCGGATGAATATATGGGCGATGCGATAGGAGACACAACCGGAAGAAGAGGACAAATCATCGAGGTGGACACCCAAAAAAATACCACAAGAATCACGGCGCATACCCCCCTCTCAGAACTCTTCGGATACGCGACAGCGCTGCGCTCCCTCACAAAAGGCAGAGCTTCATATTCTATGGAACCTTCTCATTTCGAGCCCGTTCCATCTGAAATACAAAAAAAATTAACAGAAAAAGGATAACAAATATGAGCGCGGCAACAACGAAAAATAAACAAATAATCCGAATAAGACTACAGGCCTTCGACCACAGAATCCTCGACCATTCTGTCTCCGAAATCGTCAAAACCGCAAAAAGAACAGGCGCAATGATCGCAGGGCCTATCCCCTTGCCGACAAAAATCGAGCGGGTATGCGTCAACCGCTCACCGCACGTTGACAAAAAATCAATGGACCACTTCGAAACAAGAACGCATAAACGCCTCATTGACATAATCAGCCCGACAGCAAAAACTGTTGATGAACTCAAAAGACTCAATCTGCCGGCCGGCGTTGACATCTCCCTGAAAATAGGAGCCTAAAAAGGAGAAAGTAAAAAGTAGAATTTAGAAAGTAGAAAAGTTTTCTAAATTTTTGTGTGTCCCTTGTGTCCCTTATGTCCCTATTGTCCCTGCGATGAAAGAAATGAAAAATAGGAAATATTTAAATCGCTAAATCTCTAAATCACCAAATCTCTAAATCTTAAAATCACTAAATCATAAATCGGGCACCTCTGTCAGAGAACATGTGCCGGGAGAAAAAATGAAAAAAGGAATAATAGCAAAAAAAATAGGAATGACCCAAGTCTATGACGGCAAAGACATTCTTACGCCTGTAACTGTCCTGCAGGCGGGTCCGTGCACGGTGCTCGAGGTGAAAACCGGGCAAAAACACGGCTACTGCTCCGTGCAGCTCGGATTCGGAACGGCAAAGGCGAAAAATAAAAGCAAAGCAGTCCTCGGACACTGCAAAGCCGCCGGCCTTGATTCCGCTCCGCCGGCTCACATAATGGAAGTGAGAATGGAAACAACGGGAGAACTCAAACCGGGAGACCTCATTAAAACAGATATTTTCACGCCAAACGAATACGTTGATGTAACCGGAATAAGCAAGGGAAAAGGTTTCCAGGGCGTAGTCAGAAGATGGAGTTTCGCCGGAGGCAGAGCAAGCCACGGCGGCGGCTGGACAAGAAGGCCGGGCTCTATCGGCTGCAAAGAAAAACCCGGCAATATCATCAAAGGAAAAAAAATGCCCGGACATCTCGGAAACGAACAAATCACAGTCCAAAACCTCAGAGTAGTCAAAATTTCCCTCGAAGACAATCTCTTATTCGTCAAAGGCGCAGTCCCGGGTCCAAACGGATCCTGTCTGCTCGTAAAAAACGCAGTCAAAAAACTGAAACCGGAGGCAAACTAAAAAATGAGCAGAGAAATAAATATAATTAACGCAGACGGCGGCAAGTCCGGCTTATTCAGCATTGACGAAAGCAAAATCGAATTGCAAAAAGGCACACAGGCCGTCCATGACGCCGTTGTAACATTCCTCGCCGCGCAAAGAAGAGCCTCCGCATCCACAAAAACCCGTTCCAACATAACCGGAGGAGGTTGTAAGCCATTCAAACAAAAGGGCTTGGGAAGAGCAAGAGCCGGAACAATACGAAGCCCGCTCTGGAGGCACGGCGCCGTCACATTCGGCCCACTCCCGGAAAGAAGATCG
>JAGVIF010000088.1 GCA_020056205.1 Lentisphaeria bacterium
AATAAGCAAAAAATTCACTACTGGGTTTTATTTATGAATAAACAACGAGAGTTTCCTCACTTGACGGAGCAGATCGCCTGGCACAGCTTCGCGCTCGGCGATGTTTTCGCGCATCTCGGCTCAAAGCGTGACGGGCTTTCTGGCGATGAGGCGAAGATGAGAACCAGG
Organism: Lentisphaeria bacterium; assembly: GCA_020056205.1. Lineage (GTDB taxonomy): Bacteria > Verrucomicrobiota > Lentisphaeria > Victivallales > GWF2-50-93 > JAGVIF01. The sequence goes on from JAGVIF010000088.1 coordinate 169, forward strand.
CATTTTGGGGCGAATGAAATTCCTGAAAAAAACCGCTCGCTCGCCGGGAAAATTTTTGCCGGCTCTTTTTTAAATCTATTTTTCGGAATTGCAATCGTGTCAGCAATCTTCGCTCTTCTTGCGGGAAAGTATATTGAATCCTCGGTTATTTTTGGGTTGTCGGTTTTCGGGTGTGCGGTGGGATTTTTCCAGAAGCTTGGTATTGAAAAATATCTTGAAAAGATTTCCAAGCTTGAATCAAAAACCTCGGTTGTTTTGCGCGACGGGATGAGAAAGCAGATGCTGTCGTCCGAAATAGTCCCCGGGGACATTATAATTTTCAGGGCCGGAGACGAAATTCCGGCAGACGCAAGGATAATACAGAGTTTCGGCTTAAAGACGGACGAAAAAAACATTACCGGAATCGATTTGGAAGTTTCAAAAAATATGTCGGCTGTAAGCGCGGGCGCGGAGATTTCAGAAAGGATTAACACAGTTTACGGAAAAACGATTGTTTTGGACGGGTCGGGGGAAGCAGTTGTTTTCAGCACAGGCAGAAATATGGAAATATTCAAGACGGGTAAATTTTCCGAAAGAAACCGGATAAATGGAACCCTTTTTGAAAAGAAAATATCAAAACTCTCAAAACTGACAGCTGTTTTGGCGGGAGCATCGTCCGTTGCGGTTTTTTCGATCGGATTTTTAAGCGGAAATGAATTTCGGGAATCTTTTGAAGCCATGTCCGCGTTGCTTGCAAGCGCGGTTTTGCTTATTTTGCCAATTGCGGGGTTTTCGGCGCTTTTGTGCGGAGCAGGCGGGATTCTTTCAAAAAAAGGGCTTGTGAGATCTCTTTCGGTTGCGGAATCGGTTGGACGGATAAGAGTTTTGATTGCGGACAAATCCGGAATTTTTACGGAAAAGGAATCCGAAATCGCGAAAGTTCTTACTCCGGAAAGGAGGGGCGGAATTCTGGAGTTGAGTTCCACTGCCGAATACGCAAGCAACCATCTGCTGACGCTTACTTACGGAGCGCTTGTAGCGGGCCCAATGGCGGAGGAATTTTCAGGAGGAACATGGGCGCCGTCAAATGGAAACAGAATTGAAACGGCGCTTGTGAAGGCAGCCGTTTCGGCTGGGCTTGACGTAAAAAATCTTGAGAAAAAATTCAAAAATCTCGGGAGCATGCCGTTTGGAGGACAGAGAAGATTTTCAGTATCGTTCAGGGAAACCCCTGAGGGCGAAAGATGGGCATTTATTGCCGGATATGCCGACGCGCTTCTTCCAGGAGTTAAAAAAATACAGGTTTTAAACAGGTATGAAAACGCGATACCCTTTGAGCTGGGCGTAATAAAGGAATCCGTGGAAGCGATGGCAAAAAGAGGGCTTTCTGTTTTTGCCGTGTGCTCAAAAAAAATAGAAAACATGGAAAATCTTTTCAGCTGGATTGATGAAGCTAATAATTTCAGGCATGTTTCCGAATTGAATTTGGTGGGGCTTGTCGGGATTAGAGATGAAATAGCCGGCGGTTCGCACTCATCGCTCTCGGAAATGAGGCGCTCGGGAATCAGGACTGTTATTGTGACAAGCGATAATCCCATCGCGGCAAAATCCTTTGGAATGGAAACCGGAGTGGTTCCAAAAAACAGGGTTCCTGAAATTTTGGAAGGCAAAGATATAGAAGCTTTCGACGTAAAGGAGCTTTCACACAGAATAGGAAACGCCGATATTTTCAGCAGGACGACTCCCGATCAAAAATTAAAAATAGTAAGATCATGGAAAGAACAGGGTGAAAGCATTTGCGTTTTCGGCGATTCCTCCGGAGATTCCGCATCAATCATGGAGGCGGATGTCGGAGTGTCGGCGATTGAAGGTGCAGATTCGGCAAAAAACGCTTCGGGAATGATAATATTGGACGGGGGAATTAAAGCTTTTTTTGACGCGGTTAAGGAAGGCAGGTCTGTTTTGGAAAATATAAGAAATATTTTTGT
>JAGVIF010000189.1 GCA_020056205.1 Lentisphaeria bacterium
AGCCACACGGCCGGATTGTCTCCCCTCCGAACTTGTTTCATATCTCGGCGAGCTTAAAAAAAAGTATGAGCTATGGATTGAGGTCGGGGTTCAGACTTCCAACGACAAAACCCTTGCGGCAATAAATCGCGGACACGATTTTGCCTGCGTCAAATCTGCTGTTTATAGTCTTGCGGAGGCAGGAATAAACACCGCCGCGCATGTGATTATCGGTCTGCCGGGAGAGGATATTTGCGATTTTCGCAAAACCGCCGATGATATTTCGGCATTGCCGTTCCAGGCGGTGAAAATACACAATCTGCTTGTGCTTAAAGGAACCGTGTTTGAGTCGTGGCTCCGCGACGGAAAAATAAAAACAATGAATGAATATGAATATGCGGATTCTTTAATCGCCTTCCTTCGCCGCATTCCGGCTCAATGGCCGCTGATGAGAATATGCGCCGATGCCGCTCCCAAAGAAATAATCGCGCCCAAGTGGTGGATGAAAAAGGGACAGTTTATTGACTTTGTCCGCTCAAGGTTTAACGAGACGGACGGCCCTTCCCTTCCGTCCGTGGAAACAGGAGACGGCTCAAGAACGCTTTGGCATCCGGAATACGGAGAGCATTTTCATTCGATTGCCGGCGCGCGGACCGAGGCCGACGTGAAATTCATTGACTCTTGCGAAATTCGCAAAAAATTATCTGAAAAGGGAAATGTCAGAATTCTTGAAATAGGTTTTGGGCTTGGAATCAATTCTTTCAGGACGATTGAGTTATTGGAAGAATTTTTAGAGCCGTCACGAATAGAAATAGTCGCGCTGGAAGATGATTTGTCCGGCCTTGAAAAAGCCCTGAAAATCGGAATTGTCGCTGAAAAATTCAAAAAATTCTGCGGGGAACTCTTGAAAACTGGCGCATGCTCAGGAGAAAGATTTTCCATAACTTTGCTCGAAGGCGACGCGAGAAAAACCATCAAACGTGTCAACGGCAAATTTGACGCGGTTTATCTCGACCCATTTTCAACCGAAAAAAACACGGAATTATGGACTTATGACTTTTTAAGGGAAGCGGCTAAACTGCTTGAAAGCGATGCGATTCTCGCAACATATTCATCGTCTTATGCCGTAAGAGGAGCGCTGGCAAGGTGCGGTTTGTGCCTCGGCGAAAGTCCGCCTTTTGGGAGAAAACGCGGCGGGACGACAGCCTCTTTTTCGGCGGGAAAAATAAGTTTTCCTCTAAGCCAAAAAGAATTTGATATCATTTTTAAATCAACAGCCGGGCTTCCTTACAGGGATGCCGGGCTTTGTTCAAGCCGCGATGAAATCAGAGCGCGCCGGACCCGCGCGCGGAAAAAACTGAGAGAAAGAGGCGTGCCGAAATGGGTGAAAAAGGTATAAGTTCAGCAAAAGGACCTGTCTGCGTGCGGGCCGCACAGGCAGGGTTTACTGAACTTATACTATGCGTCTTCGATTGGAAAAAAGGAGCGTGGGTTTTCCAACCCACGAGTTTCTTCTGCTGGCGGGTAAGAAAACCCGCCCTCCGTTATTTCAAACTCCAAGTCGAAGCCAACAAAGTGCTTGCATCCCGATCCCAGAGGGCATCGGGACAGATACGCGGCGCTGCTCAAACGCAAAATATAGGCTAAATATTCAGGATTTTTCCTGCGAGATTCGCAGAGCCTCTTCGAAGTCCGCGATGATGTCGCCGATGTCTTCGATTCCTACCGAAACTCTTACGAATTCAGGGGTTACGCCGGCGGCGATTTGAGCCTCTCCGCTCATTTGCTGATGAGAAGTTGAGGCTGGATGAAGGACGAGTGTTTTTGCGTCGCCCACATTTGCGAGGTGGCTTGCGAGTTTCACCGATTCGATGAATTTGAGCGCCGGTTTGTAGCCGCCTTTTATTCCGAAGCCGAGGACGGAGCCGAATCCGCCTTTGAGATATTTTTTTGCGGTTGCGTGCCACTTGTGTTCTTCAAGCCCCGTGTAATTGACCCACTCGACGAGGGGATGTTCGTCGAGGAAGCGGGCGAGTTTAAGGGCATTCTCGCAGTGGGCCTTTATTCTGAGGGGAAGAGTTTCTATGCCCTGGAGAAACAAAAACGCGTTGAACGGGCTCGGGCAGGGTCCTAAATTTCTCATTCCCTGTATGCGGGCTTTCAAAATGTAAGCTACGTTGCCAAGTCCGGGAACGTCCTTGAGAGCGTCCCATATTTTAAGTCCGTGATAACTTTCGTCGGGCTCGGTGAATTCCGGAAATTTCCCGGAAGACCAGTCGAAATTTCCGCTGTCAACGATAATGCCTCCTATGGATGTGCCGTGCCCCCCTATCCATTTTGTGCAGGAATGAACGACTATGTCAACACCATGTTCGAACGGCTTGCATATTATGGGGGAGAATGTGTTGTCAATCATGAACGGGAGTCCGGCGGCGTGCGCGATTTTCGCTATTTCCTCAAAATCGGGGACATCGCCTTTCGGGTTTCCGATGCTCTCGGCGTAGACAAGTTTTGTATTTTTTTTAATCGCTTTTTTTATGGTTTCGGGGGAGAAGTCCTCGATGAAAGTTACTTCTATCCCGAAGCGGGGCATGGAAAAGCGGAAGAGGGTGTCAGTGCCGCCGTATAAAGAGGCGGAACTTATGATGTGGTCTCCCGTCTTGACGATATTGGTTATGGCTATGAAGATCGCCGACATTCCGCTTGCCGTTCCGAGCGCTCCTGTTCCGCCTTCGAGAGCGGACATTCTTTTTTCCCATACGTCGGCGGTGGGATTCATGAGGCGGGTGTAAATGTTTCCGAATTCTTACAACGCGAAGAGGTTGGCGGCATGTTCAGCCGACTTGAAGACATAGCTTGTCGTCTGATAAATTGGAACAGCCCGCGCTCCGGCAGTTGGATCAGGGGACTGTCCTGCATGCAGGGCGAGAGTTGAATCATTGAGTTTGTTTTTTTTCATAGTTCTTCCTTATTTTATCAAAAAGCCTTGTTGTCAAATATCTTTCCGCCGTGTCGCATATTATTGTTACGATCAGTTTTCCGGCGTTCTCCGGGCGCTGCGCCGTTTGCAGGGAGGCGTGGACATTTGCTCCGGAGCTTATTCCGCAGAAGATTCCCTCCTCGACGGCGAGCCGTTTTGCCATCACGATAGCGTCATCATTTGAGACGGTGATGATTTCATCCACCACTGATTTATCAAAGTTTTTAGGAATAAAGCCGGCGCCTATTCCCTGAATTTCATGTTTTCCGGCGGGGTGTCCGGAGATGACTGCGGACGAAGCCGGCTCGACGGCTATCACCTGAACCGTTTTTTTCCGTTTTTTAAAAACTCTTCCGACACCGGTTATTGTTCCTCCTGTTCCGACGCCGGCTACGAATATGTCAACAGAGCCTGCAGTATCTTTCCAGATTTCCTCGGCGGTCGTGGACTCGTGAATTTCCGGATTGTCCGGGTTTTCAAATTGTCTCGGCATAAATGCGCCGGGATTTTTTTCGAGCAGTTCCAGCGCCTTTTCAACCGCTCCGTTCATTCCTTTTTCGGCCGGGGTCAGTACGATTTCCGCTCCGAAATGTTCGATGATGTTTCGCCTTTCTATTGACATTGATTCAGGCATTGTTACTATAAGTTTGTATCCTCTCGACGCGGCGATCATTGCGAGACCTATGCCTGTGTTTCCGCTCGTAGGCTCGATTATGACGCCGCCTTTTTTCAGCGTTCCCCTCGACTCCGCGCAGTCTATCATGTGTTTCGCGATTCTATCTTTGACGCTCGAGCTGGGATTGAAGAACTCCAGCTTTCCTGCGATAAGCGCCCCGTCGGGGGGAGAAATCTTCCTAAGCCTTAACAGCGGAGTGTTGCCTATAGTGTGACTGATTTCATCGTATATCATAAATTTTCCTCCTGTTATTTTGTC
>JAGVIF010000374.1 GCA_020056205.1 Lentisphaeria bacterium
CCATACAGCAGTGTTCATCAAGGAACCAACATCCGCGCGCGACTGTCGTTTCTGGATGTTTCTTGCATTCCATGACATCTTCGTTTGTTATGAAATATGTCCCAAGTACCTGGCGTGTTTCACGGACTCCCACCTGGAATGGGCTGTCCAAGAGATAACTGTTCTCGAATCCCGGAACGTTGTCACGCATAAAATTGACGATATTCAGGGTCTGTTTCCGGATTTCTATTTCACATCTTGTCAGGTCCAGCATGTTCGTTCCATCTCCTGCACTGCGTGTGATATCAGGACAGCTGTCCGTCTCCCGGAGGGAGGAGCCATTGTCTATCATGTTCGTCTCACTCATGCAGTCGCATTTTCCTTCAGCGATTCCCTTTCTTGTGATGTCAGTGCAATCCTGCAGTTCTTTGTCCGTTCTTGAGCGTAATCCGCCAATCCTGAACCTGGAACCCAATGCGAGCATCTTCTTGTCGCCTTCGCGGCCTTTGTTGTATTCACATCCACTGAACATGGCTACGTCTCCATCACCTGTGGCGTCAATGAATATGTCTCCAGTAATGGCTTGTCTTCCTGATTTGCTCTCAATGATGGCTGCTTTGATCTTTTTGCCATCCATGACGACATTCGTGGCCCATGCATGCAGGTATAATTTTACTCCGGCTTCAAGCACGATATCATCACACACGAATTTGAAGAGTTCTGGGTCGAACTTGATTGAGCTCCATGTGATGTCATCGTCCTGTGGCGCTCCGCCTATCTTCTGGAGCCTGCGGATCAGTTCCATGGGAATGCCGCCGAGAATCGGTGTTCCTTTCCGACTGTGGTCCTTATCCGTATGCCAGGCTCCGTCAGCCATGGTTGCATAACCGAAGAGAGGGCCCATTAAACCGCCTGTTGTCAGACCCCCGAGTATGCCATAGCGTTCAACTAGGACAGTCTTTAGACCCATGCGTGCAGCGGCAACAGCAGCCGGGATGCCGCCTGGTCCGCCTCCGAGTACTACGACTTGAGCTTCTTCCAAGACTGGAATCTCCTTGGCAGGCTCCTTGATTACTTTTTCATTACTCATGATAATATCCTCCATAGGTTAGTAATAGTTTAGTGTTTAAAAGTTGACTCCCCAATAAATTTTGTCGAGCAGACATATAATGTCCTCCTATTTTAGTTTTTATTTGTCAGCCTGCATTTTGCATTTGAGCAGTAAGGTGGATTTGCTAAAAATTCCCCAATTTTCCCTCCTGCGTTAAAATAATGGAATCGGGATCTTCGACTTGCATCCCGAGACCGTAGGTGCTCGTGGACACCGCTTTAAAATTTTCAAGATAATCCAAAGCGAAGCGGGGGCTTCGCACTCCAAAGATGCTACGCATCATTTTCTTGATTAGGTCGTAGCCTTGCCGAGCTCTGCGATGCCTGCCAAAGGCAAAACCGCGACCTTCCATTCGGACGCCCGTTTCGGGCGTGGAGGGGTACGCTCGCCGTGTCCATATCATGAGGTTTGAATTCACCTCTTCTTTCCGAAGACATAGCCCGTTTTTTTTCCCGATTCACCTCCTTGTTTATATTCTCCCTTGAAACTGCCGCTTCTTCCAGGGTCGGGAATCAGAATTTCCAATTCCCGATTTCACAAACCTTTTTTTACCACGAAACACACGCTAAAGCTGTGAATTCCGACTTGTTCTACGTTGGAGTTCACAGCTTTAGCGTGTGTCTTTCTTAGGCAGTTTCTTATTGATAAAACACCGAGGCGCAAGCACTCGGGGTCGGTCGCTGACTCGCTGGCTTCTGAACTTCTTTTTGCTTCTGTCTTCATTTATTCTGAACCTCTGAACCTTTGAACCCTGAACCCTTTGTTAATATTCTTCGATGAAAATTCAACCTCAATCCCCGTCCCAGAAAACATCGCTTGTAGTCTTTGGAATCGCAAAATAATTTAATCCATCCACATGGGCGTCGAAATACATGAAATTAGCTCCGTTGGAATGAGAAATCAGCCCGAAGGCATCGGTGTAATACCATCTCCAGCCCAGAGGAAAAGAGGTCTCTGAGACTTGGCATGTCGCAGATGGCCGGGTGATCGGATTCAATGGCAAAGGAGTCTGTTGGTTTACACTGTCGAGAGCAGAGGCGCGCCCGGCTTGCGCATTGATTCCATAGGAATAGCGATTTATATTTACGGACGCCAAAGGCGGATATGGAATGGGATTATTAAGATTTGAATAACAATGAAATACATTAAGATTGCGATCGTATTTGCCGCTTATCCAATTATATCCTTGTAAACCATTCAGTGGCCCCCATGATCCCGCCGTATATCCGACATATTCCCATATTTTATAGCCCCATAAGTCTGCTTCGCTTGTCTGGGGAAGGCTATAGGCAGGAGGATTGTTATTACCATAGTCCACAGAGTAATTGAACAATGCATACCCGATTTGCTTCATATTGCTTTTACAGCGAGTCGCATGCGCCTGCTCCTTTGCTCTCTTTAAGGCTGGAAGAAGCAATGCCGCGAGAATTGCGATTATCGCAATGACCACAAGCAGTTCGATAAGCGTAAAACGCTTA
>JAGVIF010000461.1 GCA_020056205.1 Lentisphaeria bacterium
AAACGGTTGTATTTTCATACAATGCGACGAGCCTCACGTGTTTTTTCTCTAAAAAACTAAGCTTCCTGGGAACGGTTATTGAAAAATTTTTCACATCAGCCTCGAATTCTACGGCCTGCATATTCCACCTCCATCCCTGAATAATGAGTGATAGACATTCTGATTTTTATCGTCCGACAAGATAATCCGGCAAGATTGAGAAATCAAGGAAAATACTTGACATAATTGAAGAAAGCTGAAGAAACTCATTTTTCTCAGTCCGCCTTAATCCTGAACATCCCCTCAAAAACTACGTGAAAAGTTTGGGAGATCTTTCAAGCTTTACGTTTCGTTCCTTGTGCCAGCAATAGAGAACCGCAGCCACGAACATCACGAAGACTTCCGCCAGCATGCCTCCGAACGAGGGAATTGACATCGGCACCATTATGTCCGCTCCCCTGCCGTATGAAGTAAGAACGGGGAGAAGAGCGACTGTGGTGGTAGCGGTGGTCATCAGGCAGGCTTTGACCCTTCTCTTCCCCGCAAAAATCGTGGCCTTGCGAATTTCGCAAATAGTTGCAGGTTTTGTTTCGGCAAAACGCTGCTCGAGATACGTGCAGACGAGGACGGCATCGTCGGAGGCTATCCCGAAAAGGGCCAAAAATCCGACCCATACAGCTATGCTCATATTGATTTCGCGTATACGGAAGAGTTCGCGGAAGTCAATGCCAAACGCGGAAAAATTCATAAACCAGTCTTGTCCGTAGAGCCATATCAAAGTGAGACCGCCGCCCCAGCACACAAATATCGTGATAAAGACGATGGTGGTTATGACAATAGAGCGGAATTGAAAATAGATAATCATAAATATCACGAAAAACGTGAGCGGGAGAATCAGAGCCAGGGTTTTCTGCGCGTGAATCTGGTTTTCGTAATTCCCCGCGAATTTGTAGCTGACGCCCTCGGGAAGAATAAGTTCTCCCGATTCGATTTTGTATTTTAAAAGACGTTGGCATTCTTCAACGACATCAGTTTCGGCGAATCCGGCTTTTTTGTCGAAGAGGACATAGCCCACGAGGAAGGAGTCCTCGCTTTTTATCATTTCCGGGCCGCGGACATATTTTATTTCCGCGAGTTGAGACAGAGGAATTTGGGATTCGCCCGTCATCGCCGGGACGTATATTTTCCCCATAGTTTCGATTGTGTCGCGAAGTTCGCGCATATAGCGGACACGCACAGGGAAACGTTTTCTTCCCTCGACCGTGGTGGTGAGGCGGACTCCTCCGATGGCGGTTTCGATGACATCCTGGACATCCTCAATCTTAAGCCCATATCTTGCGATGGACTTTCTGTCAATGTCTATTTCAAGGTATGGTTTGCCTATGATTCTGTCTGCCACTACGGCATCCGCTTCCACGCTCGGAACGTCCTTAAGAGCTCTTTCGATGAGCAGCCCTGCCTTTTCCACGTCCTCCAGATTCTGTCCCTTGATTTTTACTCCCATTGGGGCGCGCATTCCGCTTTGGAGCATTACTATTCTTGCGGCGATAGGCTGAAGTTTTGGCGCGCTTGTCGTGCCGGGAATTTCAGCGGCTTTCACGATTGCCTTCCAGATATCGTCGGGCGTTTTGATATGATCGCGCCACTGGCGGAAGGGCTTGCCGTTTTTGTCCGGAATCAGTTCCCCATTTTCCCGCGGATAATTTTTTTGGATTTCATCATATTTGAGCCGCATTATTCTTCCGTTTTTATCGCTGAGATACTCGGACTTGTAATTAATGACGGTCTCTATCATATTGACGGGGGCCGGGTCGAGGGCGGTTTCAGCGCGCCCGATCTTCCCGACAACCGATTCGATTTCAGGGATTGCCCGCAATGCCGTGTCCTGTTTTTGGAGGATATCGAGCGCCTCTCCTATGGAAGCATGCGGCATTGTGGTGGGCATATAAAGATATGAGCCTTCGTCTAAGGGAGGCATAAATTCTCTGCCGAATCCCGGAAACTCGTGGACCGCCGTTGACCAGACATTGTTTTCAATCACATATTCACGGGGAATTCCACTCTTCGCGGCCGCGTCCGGAATCCATCCGAAAAGTTTCGGAAAACCGAGCCATGCCGTATAACCTAAAAGCGCGATAAAAAAAGGCATGCACAGAAAAACCAATTTTCGTCTAAGGAAAAAGCCCATTATATGCTCGTATGTTTTTTCTACTACATAATAAAAGCCAAGAAAAGCGCCGACAATTCCGCCGGCGAACAGAAAATTTGCCAAAAGCCCTTTGCCGACTCCCAATGGCATCCAATCTTTCGCAAGGAAAAAAATTACTGCGAAAATCGCAACAACGTTCACAACGCGGTTACAATTGGCGCGGAATTTTTCGGAAAATTTCTCCTCGAATAACCAGTAGACACCCGCAAGTATCATAACAATCCCGACAAAGAACCAATTGAAGAAAAAAACCGCCGCCAGTCCGGTGACGATCAGGATTGCAAGAAAACTGTTTTTCAGCCGTTTGGAACTGAACTTTCCGGTGAGGAGAATCTGTGCCGCCGCCGGAATTATGGTTAGAGCGACAACGACCGAAGCGAGGAGACAAAATGTCTTGGTAAACGCAAGCGGAATAAAGAGCCTGCCCTCCGGCCCTGTCATCAAAAATACGGGAAGAAAACCCACAACCGTAGTGGCGATCGCCGTGAATATCGCCCCTCCGACTTCGCTTGTCGCCCGGTAAATTGTCTCAAGCGGAGGCTCGTCAGGCGACGCCTTCCCAAGATGCTGAAGAATATTGTCAGTAA
>JAGVIF010000556.1 GCA_020056205.1 Lentisphaeria bacterium
AGGCCCTTGTTGCCGACGGCGGGCAGCGGCATGGGCATGAAGAGGTTGACGGGATTGCCGTTGATGGTTACGAGATTTCGCTCGAAGCGGATTTCGCGGAAACCGAAGCGTTCGGGGGGCATGACATCGAGTGTTTTGTCATTTGCGTCGGCCAGTTCGGCATTCAGATCGTAGAGATTTGGCGCCCACAAGTCCCACAATTCCGGATTTTCCCACGAGACATCGAACTTTACGCCCTTGGCGGCGCTGTCCATCTTGAACGGCCTGCTTGTAAACGTTTTCACGCTCTTGCCGCCTTTTGTGACCGCGCCCTTGATGGTGAACTGTCCGTCCTTCGGAAGGCCGGCACAGTCGAAAGAAAGATGCATTGTCTTGTCCTTCACGCTCGTGTTGATGCTGACATTGGTAATTATGGCGCCGGCGGGCATGGAGCGAAGCGAGACTTCTCCGGCGAGGCCGCGGGCATCCTTCGGCGCCCACCACTGGCCGGCCAGGTTCATGTCGCCAACGATGGCCCTGGCCGCCTTGGTGAGCGCGGTTTCCGCGAGGCCATCAACGAGGATCGCCAGTTCGTTCTTCTTGCCCGCCTTCAGCTTGCCCGTCAGATCAATCTCGCCGCCCGGCCAGTCAACGTCGCCTGCCACATTCCCGTTGACGAAGACCTTTGCCCAGGTTTGTGGCTGCTCAATCAATATTGTCATCCGCCTGCCGTTCCACTCTTTTGGAATGAACACCTCGCGGCGGTACCATCCGGCCGTGTGCTCCTTCAAGCTCCGTTCCCAGCCCGAAAACCAGAGATTTTTTATCTTAATGGCGTTAGCCCAGTCGGTCGGCGGCTTGTCCATCTTGTCCTGCACGGCGGGTTGCCAGTCCCATGGCTCCGCGAAGCGCAGCTTTCCACGGAAGGATGCGAAATTCGCATCCGGCAGGAGCTGGACATCTATCTTGTCGGTGGTAACGCTCACAGTCTCCGTAGCATCACCTTCCGTATATCTCGCCGTCACCCAGTAGTGGCGCGAGGTCGGTGGCGCGGGGATTTTCACGGTGAACGTCGAATCTTTCAGCGTTGTCCAGACGATTTCTTTTTTGTATGTGCCGACGCTCTGCTCGCGGGCGTCCTGTAGTTCGATCTCGACGATGCCCTTCGGGGCGGCGGCGCCTTTCTTCTCCATCAGCAGGGTCAGTTCCAAATCCTGTCCGGGAACGAGCGACACGCTGTTTGACTCATCGCCCGCCATGATCTTCTGGACGTCGGCGGGGCGTAACGATGCCGGATCATCGTCGAAGGAGTAGTCGTCCACGAGAATCGTTCCGGCGCCCCAAAATGTCCGCGCGGAAAAGTCGGCTATCCTGAATCCAGGAGCAGGTGTCCGCGCCGCCTCGCGGCCGTCAATATAGCCGATGACCGACTTGTTGGGGCCGTCCGCCTCGATCACGATGTCGAAGCGCGTCCATCCGGGATGCCGGCGAATCCCCGTGTTCGCAAAGGTGTCGCCTTTGGTGAGATACCAATAGCCGCGCTCCCTGCCGTCGGAGAGCGAGAAGTCGAACCATTTTCCCTTGCCGTCCTCCCCGCGGATGTTCCCGCACAGGCTCACGCCGAGGTTGAAATGGGAGGAGATGGTGGGCGATACGGTGAATATCGGATCAAAGACCCAGAGCGTGAAGACACCGGCCTGAGTGTCCTTGGGCGCCGGAAAAATGCCGTGGACGTTTCCGAGTAGTGTCGGCCTGATCGCCAGCGCCTGCTTGCCGCTGTGTGCCACTTCGTTAGTAGCGGCTATTTCACAGCGGTCGCCCGACTTCGCCCGCATCTCCCCGATCTGGGCATCGGTCTCAAAGTCGTAACGCGCTATTTCCTTGGCGGAGATTCCGCATGACAACAATAATGCCGGCAACAATGCGATAAGCAGTGTTTTTTTCATAATTTTCTCCCATTTTTCTATTTTATATGTTATTTTTTGAGTGATTGAATCATTTTATTTCCGATTGCCAATTGCCGATTTTTAAATTTTTCACTACAGAGACACGAGGGACGCAAGGGACAAAAGAGACATATTATTTTTCGATTTGGAGATTTGGAGAATTTTCAATCCTTCAATCTCCCAATCTCCCAGTCACCCAATCATTCATTGGCGCTCTGATACTCTGACACTTTGATACTTTGATACTCTCAATCTTTCGCACTCCCGAACTTTAGAACTTCTTTATTGTTTTCTCCTTTGAAACTGCCATTCACGGTCGCGGCGAGCGCGACCCTCCATTTTTATATCGAGGCACTTCGCGCTCGGGATGGAGGGTCTTGCTTGTCAAGACCGGTTCTTGAGTTTTGAAATTACCTCCACAGTTCAAGAAATTCATTTGCTATTCTTATCTCTCATTCTTTTTTACCG
>JAGVIF010000287.1 GCA_020056205.1 Lentisphaeria bacterium
CATTCAACATCGAATGAAAAATATCCAAATCTTTAAATCTCTATATCACCAAATCATAGGGTTGGAGTTCACAGCTTCAGCTGTGTCTTTCCTGTGCAGTTTCAAAGGAGTAGTTTAAAAAGGTTTTATAATTATGCGTAACTGGAATAATAAAATAAGTCAATATGTTGACATTTTAGGCGCTATTTCCATTTCTCTGAAAAATGGTGAAAAAGTAGGGAATGATGAAGGATTTTCGCAATTGAGAGAAATACTTGTTAATTTAAGACATCATCGAAAAACCGTTTATGCTGTTGGAAACGGAGCCAGCGCATCAATGGCAAGCCATTTCTCGGCCGACCTCGCGAAGAATGGCAAATTGCACACGCAGGTTTTTTCCGATCTTTCGCTCATTACCGCAATATCAAATGATCTCGGCTATGACGAAGTGTTTGCCGAACCATTGAGAAGACGCGGAGCAAAAGGCGACCTGCTTGTGGCTATATCCAGTTCTGGAAATTCTCAAAATATTTTAAATGCCGTTAAAACCGCTGAACAGATTGGAATAACAATAGTCACGCTTTCCGCAATGGATGAAAATAACAAACTGCGGCAAATGGGTAACTTTAATATCTATATACCCGCCAAGACTTATGGGGATGCTGAAAGCTGTCATGCGGCAATCCTGCATTATTGGATAGATATATTGGGCTGAAAAAGGATTTTTAATTATGAAAAAAACACTTGTTACAGGCGGAGCTGGTTTTATAGGAAGTCATCTTGTCGATCGCCTGTTAAAAGATGGACACGAAGTTATTGTTCTGGATAACTTTTCCACAGGAAGACCTCAAAACCTGGATCACCATAAAGAAAATAATAACTTACGGATAGTCAAGGCCGATATTGCCGAGTTTCATGCCATCGAACAATATTTTGATGACATTGAATGGGTTTTTCATATTGCCGCGCTTGCGGATATTGTTCCATCAATAAAAGCTCCTTTCGATTATCATAAATCGAATGTTGATGGGACAATCAGCGTCCTCGAGGCATCAAGGACACATGATGTCAAACGGTTTATTTACGCGGCTTCGTCGTCGTGTTATGGCATGCCTGATGTTTTTCCAACCCCGGAGGATGCTGATATTCGTCCTCAGTACCCGTACGCATTAACAAAAAATGTGGGGGAGCAATATGTTATGCATTGGGGTCAGCTCTACAAACTACCGGTAATATCCCTGCGAATGTTCAATGTTTACGGACCGCGCTCACGCACTTCAGGAACTTATGGAGCTGTCTTTGGAGTATTTCTCGCGCAAAAACTTGCCGGCAACGCATACACCGTGGTTGGTGACGGCGCCCAAACTCGCGACTTTACCTTCGTTACTGATGTCGTTGACGCCTACATTAAGGCGGCGGAATCCGAATTCTGCAGCGAGATTTTTAACATCGGCAGCGGAAACACATACAGCATCAACCGCCTAGTTGAACTTCTCGGCGGCAAAGTCACATATATCCCGAAGCGCCAGGGAGAACCTGACCGCACGTTTGCTGATGTCACAAAAATTAGAAAATATCTGAAATGGGAATCACGGACTTCCTTCGAAGAGGGTGTCAGAATAATGATAGAGAACATTGACTACTGGAAAGAAGCGCCCGTCTGGACTCCCCAAAGCATCGCTGATGCCACAAAAGAATGGTTTAAGTATCTTCCCGATTCCGTGAAATCTTAACTTGGACATTGGATATTCCGTGTTCGATATTGGATATTCTGAGTTGCGGCCTTTGGCCGCCTAATTTCAGTAAACCCCGTCCTTTTACTGAACTTATACAAGCAAATATTCACCGAAAAGACAGGGTTCGGTGAATATTTACGTTCATACATCGTTTATTATCAAGAACTTAGTTTAAATTCGGCCGATTGAACCGCAAAACTTAGGTAAATGAGGGAAAGCAATGCCGTACTCAAAAAAAATAATCTCCACCAAAGCGGAGCTGCAGGAGTTCTCCGAACTCTGCTCTAAGGAAAACCGCTCACTGGCTCTCTGTCATGGGCACTTCAACGTCATCCATCCCGGACATATGCGTTTTCTGCACCATGCAAGAGAACACGGCAGCTGCCTGGTTGTTGCCCTTATCTCAGATGCAGCGCTGGCATCTACTCTGGATGGGCATCACTACTACCCCCAGGAAGAGCGCGCCTCTGCAGTCGCCGCGCTGGAATACACCGACCATGTGGTGATTCTTGACAGCATAACCCTGCCCGATCTGATTACCGCGCTACCCGCGTTGATTTTGGTCATGGGCAAGGAATTTGAGACTGAACGCCGCCCGGAAGTCGAAAAATTCATTGAGGCCGTCATGGAAAAGAACGGACGCGTTGTTTTCCATTCGGGCGAAATCAGCTACTCCACCAGCGAAATGTTCCACAGTAATACGCATTCACTCCAAAGAGAGAGGAACTCCGCGTTTCTGCGGAATTGCCTGCGGCTACAGATCAAACCGGAAGCCCTTATCCGCATAATAGACAACTTCAAATCCCGGAAGTTGCTCGTCCTCGGAGATACCATTGTCGATCAATTTGTCGCTTGCGACGCTATCGGGATGAGCGCGGAGGCCCCGGTGATTGTGCTGCGGGAGCTTGAAAAAAATCAGTATATCGGCGGAGCTGCCATCGTAGCCGCCCACGTTAGGGCGCTGGGCGCGGAATGCCATTTTGTGTCAGCCGTCGGAGATGATAATCCCGGAGAATTTGTCAAGGACCAACTGAACTCGATGGGGATCAAGTCGGAGCTCTTCGTAGATCGTGAACGCCCCACCACCTACAAAGTCCGTTACATGGTCCAAAATCAGAAAATGTTCAGGGTGAGCCGTCTTGAAGAAAACTCGATCCCAGTGGATATTGAAAATCAAATTATTGAAAAACTGCAGGAAACCATACCTGCGATGGACGGTGTAATCGTCAGCGATTTTGTATACGGGGTTGTCACTCCTAATATTCTAAAAGCCATCACCTCGACAGCCAAGGCTAATAAGGTGAGACTCTTCGGCGACCTGCAGTGTAGCAGTCAGATCGGCAGTGTTTTGAAATTCACGGGTTTTGATTTTATCTCACCGACCGAACGCGAAGCCAGAATCGCTCTCGGCGATCATGACAGCGGGCTGGAAAAACTGGCTATGAACCTGCTGAGGCTCTCAGATTCAAAGGGGTTGATTATAACTCTCGGCGCAAATGGTTTCATCGCCTACCATAATTATGACGGCGCCGGGATCGCGTCCCAGCATTTCCCCGCGCTGTGCGCCAACCCAATTGATGTTGCCGGCGCCGGAGACACACTCATTTCCGCCATGGCGCTGGGGTGCTGTACCAGAGCGGGATTCATGAAATCCGCCGCGCTCGGAACCTGCGCGGCTGCTATTTCCGTAAACCGAATCGGCAACATTCCGGTCACATTGCGGGAACTGAAAACATACGTCAGAGAAATTTTGCGGCCACTGGAAAAATAAAGTTTTTACAGGAAGAATTCATAATGGATAAATATAAAATTGACAGCCATAAACTCAATTATCATCCCGAACGAGTCGGCGAATGGCTGAAGGGCGGCAATATCTACCCTATATACATGGAAATGAGCCCAATCGGCGCATGCAACCACCGTTGTGTCTTCTGCGGACTCGATTTCATGGGGTATAAGAACCGCAAGCTGGAGCTGCCCATGCTCAGGAAGCTGATTCCAGAACTCGGAAAACTCGGATTGAAAAGCATTATGCACGGGGGCGAGGGAGAGCCTCTTCTACACAAAGGGTTCCCGGAAATAGTTGAATTGACTGTAGCCGGTTGTATAGATGCGGCGCTCACCTCTAACGGAGTTCTGCTGAAGAAAGACTTGGCCGAGACACTCATCAAACACTGCAAGTGGGTTAAGATCAGCATAAATGCCGGAACCGCTGATACATATTCAAAAATCCACCGGACCAAACCTGCCGATTTCGATAAAGTTATTGCAAATATGTCTTATGCCGTGGAATTAAAGAAAAAACATAATTACTCATGTACACTCGGGATGCAGGTAATTCTTTTACCGGAGAACCGGAATGAAATAGAAATCTTGGCAAAGACCGCTAAAAACATAGGAATGGACTATCTGGTTGTAAAACCTTATTCCCAGCATACTCAAAGCGAGACTGAACTCTATAAAGATATAAAATACGGCGGCGACACCGTTTTGGCGGATGCGTTAAAGCGGCATAACAGCAACGGTTTCTCAGTTGTGTTCCGGCTCAACACTATGAAAAAATGGGATGAATCCGCGCGGAGTTACAAGCGCTGCCTCGCCCTGCCTTTCTGGTCATATCTTGATGCGGGCGGCAATGTGTGGGGATGCAGCGTGTACTTGGAAGATAAACGCTTCCTCTATGGCAATGTCTATGAGAATTCATTTAAAGAGATATGGGAGGGAGAACTGCGGAAAAACTCCATGAAAATGATAAAAAACTCCTTTGACATCTCAAACTGCAGAATCAACTGCCGAATGGACGAGATCAACCGCTATCTATGGGAACTTCATAATCCGAACGAACATGTAAATTTCATATAAAGGAGCCAATTGCAAAAGTCAAAACCAGCGCCGATGAAGGAGATTGTGAAATTCAGACGAGCCGCAAAACCGGAGGCATGCCCAAAGCGGTATGTCGAGGATTTTGCGGCGAAGTATGATTTCACAAGAACTTCATCCCTAACGGGTTGCAGCGCGGTTTATGACTTTTGCAACTGGCTCAAAGGAACAGGAGGGACAGGGCATGGAAAAATTGTCGTCAACAGAAAAACTCAAGTTGAAAGCTGACATCATCCGCAAGCGGCTCGTTGAAGTCGCGATACGGAACGGAGCGGGGCATATCGCGCCGTCCCTGTCCTCCGTCGACATCCTAACTACTCTTTATTATCAGGTTATGAACATTTCAGATTCTCCGGACTGGGAGAATCGCGACCGCCTGGTTTTCTCCAAGGCACACGGAGCTTATGGATTATATGCTATTCTTGCGGATATCGGATATATCCAACAAAAAGATTGGGACACGTTTTATGCCGGAAGTTTTCTCGCCGGCTGCATCGAACGCAGTCCGGAACACGGCATTGAAGCAAGTTGCGGCGCACTGGGGCATGGCCTGCCGATTGCCACAGGAATCGCATTTGGAGCAAAGCTTCAGAAAAAAGAATATATGACATACTGCGTTGTAGGAGACGGCGAAATGCAGGAGGGAAGCAACTGGGAAGCCATACAACTCGGGGTCAAATACCAGCTCGATAATCTAATCATTATCGTGGACTGCAACGGACTCCAGGCAATGGATTTCCTGACTGATGTTCTGTCCACAGAAAACCCAATGGACGACCTGGAAAGTAAATTCACCGCCTTTGGCACAACGGTCGTAAGATGCGACGGTCATGACGCAGCCTCAATCATTGAAGCGTTGAATCAGCCAAAAAATAATAAACCGCTGACCGTCCTCGCTAAAACTGTTAAAGGCTATGGTATCAGGGCTATGGAAAACGACCCGAAATTCCACTTCCGAATCCCAACCCCCAAAGAACTTGAACAGGGGGTTCGCTATGAATAAACCTTTAAACTATCGCAAGGATGTCTTAAATCTGCTACTCGAACACGCCAGGAAAGATGAGCAAATTGTCCTTCTGGTCGGAGATATGGGGTTCGGCTCAATTGATAGTTTCAAAAATGAGATGCCACATCGGCTCTACAATTTCGGAATCATGGAACAGGGAATGGTCGGTATCGCCGCAGGAATGGCAATGAGCGGACTTAAGCCTGTCGTATACAGTATTGTGAATTTTCTGGTCTTCCGCTCGCTCGAGCAGATTCGCAATGACGTGATTCTGCAGAATCTCAATGTTAAATTCATCGCAACCGGTGTTAATGATTATTTTAAATTCCTCGGCTCGTCCCACTGTTGCGGCGAAGATGATAAAGAGATAATGAAGCTTGTCAATATGCCCGTGTTCGACCCATATGCCGAAAGGTCAGCCGAATTTAAGAAAATGGTTGAAGACTTTATTACAAGCCCAAAAGCGGGATATATCAGGGTTTGAATATCCAACACGAAATATCCAATGACGAAGTTAGAAAGGAGAAGTTCTAAAGTTCGGGAGTGTCAAAGCGCCAATGATTGGGTGACTGGGAGATTGGGTGATTGCATGATTGAAGGATTGAAAAATCTTAAAATCTCCAAATCTTTAAATCTTCAAATAGGACATTGCAGGTTCCTTTCATTATTATGGACAGGCTCTAAATAAAACCCATTGGACTTCAAAAAAATAAAACCTATGGAAAAACTTATACTGGACGGACACAAACTGGCCTGGCACAAGGACCGGGTTGATGCATGGCTGAGAGGCGAACGCATCGCGCCAATCACTATTGACTGCGCTCTGACGCGCCGCTGCACCTACCGCTGTGTCTACTGCTACAGTAAACTTCAGCAGAATGACGAAAAAAAAATGACGAAAGACGTGATCTTCAGTTTTCTTGATGACGCCGCCGAGATCGGCGTGAAGGCGATCAGCTTTGTCAGTGACGGGGAAAGCACCTGCAGCCCGTATCTGAAAGACGCGGTATTGCGGGGGAAAAGCGACGGCATGGACATGGCAATCGGCACCAACGGTTACCTTTTCAGGAAGGGCGAGCTGGCCGAAATGCTCCCGGCGCTGACCTATCTGCGGTTCAATATTTCCGCGGGGGAAATCAACCGGTATTCCGAAATACATGGCGTCAGCCCAAAGTGCTTTGACCGAGTCGTCGCCAACATGAAACACGCCGTCGCAATAAAACGCGCCCGCAGTTTGAACGTTACCATCGGGATGCAAATGGTACTGATGCCGGAATTCAGGGACCAGATCATTCCACTGGCCAATCTGGGGCGCGAAATAGGAGTTGACTACTTCGTCATCAAGCACTGCAGCGATGATGAGCACGGAGCTCTTGGCGTAGATTATTCCAAATATAGCGAGCTGATCGAAGACCTGCGCGACGCGGAAAAGTATTCCACCGACACTTATCAGGTATCCGCAAAATGGTCAAAGATCCTGAGCGGCGGAAAGAGAATTTATTCAAGTTGCTACGGACCTCCGTTCATAGTCCAGATGTCCGGCTCCGGCCTTGTAGCGCCATGCGGCATGCTATTCAATGACGCTTACAAAAAATATCATATCGGCAACATCGTTGAAAAAAGATTCAAGGAAATTTGGAAAAGCGACCGCTACTGGGAAGTAATGGACCTCATCGCATCAGACAAGTTCAATGCAAAAACAATGTGCGGCTCCCTGTGCCTTCAACATAAGGTCAATGAATTTCTTTATGAAATCAAAAAATGCGGCGGGAAAATGCAACCCCCCAAAGGTGAACCTCCCATGCATGTCAATTTCATATAGTTATACTCTATAAGGCTTAAAATTGCGCATAGACGAGTTAGATTGCGGATTGTATTTTTTCGTTCCGACTGATGGGCGATATGAATATCGTCCGAAGAAGGAACGGGAAAATACGACCGCAAGAAACTCGCGGGTTGGAAAACCCGCGCTCC
>JAGVIF010000507.1 GCA_020056205.1 Lentisphaeria bacterium
CCCGCGTATTTATGTCACGGAACACTAAAAGAGTGCGAAGCCAAACTCAAAAGATCGCTACCGCATTCATATCGCCCATCAGTCGGATCGAAAAAATCCAATCCACAATCTGACTCGTCTATGCGAAATTTTTAGCTTTACAGGGCACTAGGTTTAAGATTTATGAAAACGGAAAATATCAATGCGCGGATGAAGAAAATCCTCGATGCGCTGTCGGGGAGCGGAGAAGTCTCGGTTGCAGATCTCTCCGAGAAGTTCAATGTGTCAACGATGACAATTCGCCGCGATCTGGAATTTCTGGAGCGGCAAAGTTTGCTCACACGTACGCATGGGGGAGCCATCATTGCGCCGCCATCCGTTGCCGCGTTTGAATTTCAGGAGAGCCGAAAATCGCAAATGGCCGAGAAGAATGCCATAGCACAGGCCGCCGCACGGCTTGTGAAGCCGGGAATGACCGTAATCATAGATACTGGAACCACTACGCTCGAGTTGGCGCACGCGCTGAGAGGCATCAAAGGGATAAAAGTTCTAACAAGCTCGCTTGCCATAGCATCCGCGTTGTTGGCTCACGACGGCATAGAACTTGTTCTGCTTGGCGGTACGGTCAACAGGAACAGCCCTGATCTTTCCGGCCCCTTGACCGAGAGCAATATATCCGCTTTCCGCGCGGAACTCGCATTCATAGGCGCGGATGCCGCGGACAATCGCGGGTTCTACACTGACAGCCAGCAAATAGCGCAGGTTTCGCGGGCGATGATTGCCAGCGCTCAAAAAGTGATTTTACTGCTCGACAGCAGCAAATTCGAGAAAACAAATTTTGTGCGGATCGCCGGATGGGGAAACGTGGACATGTTGTTCGTGGACGAGCATCTGAATGCAAAAACCGTGAAATGGCTTAAAAAAACTATAAAAAACTATAGTTTGGCTCCGATCGCCACCAAGGAGAAAACATGAGAACTGTCCGTTTCGGAATAATTGGCTGCGGTCTTATGGGACGTGAATTTGCCAGCGCTGCGGCGCGCTGGTGCCACCTTGCGGAAATGAATGTCCGCCCGGAGATCGCGGCAGTATGCGACAGCAATGCTTCGATGACAAAATGGTTTTCAGACAATTTTGCGTCAATCAGGCAAATTTCCGCCGATTACCGTGAAATTCTGGCCAATCCGGAGGTCGAAGCCGTCTATATCGCAGTCCCCCACAATCTCCACGCCGAGTTCTACTGCGCCGCCATTGAGGCGGGCAAACATCTAATGGGAGAAAAACCCTTTGGCATTGATATCCATGCCAACCGACGGATAATGTCATGCATTAGGCATCATCCGGAAGTCTTTGTGCGATGCAGTTCGGAGTCCATTTTCTTCCCGTCAATGCAGCGCATAGGAAGAATGCTCGAATCCGGTGTTTTCGGCAGAATCATCGAAGTAAACAGTGGATTCCTGCACTCAAGCGATCTCGATCCGTCCAAACCCATCAACTGGAAACGAATACTGAAATTCAACGGCGAATACGGCTGCATGGGAGACCTCGGCATGCATGCCTGCCACATGCCATTCCGCGCCGGATGGTATCCCAAAGACGTGCGGGCAATTCTCTCCAACATCGTTCCAGAGCGCCCGGACGGAAAGGGAGCAGTTGTACCGTGTGAGATTTGGGACAATGCGACACTGCTTTGCGCTACGGATGATGTTGACGGGAATGAATTTCCCATGACTATCAAGACGCAGCGGATCGCTCCGGGAAACACCAACACGTGGTTCATCGAGATATTTGGCGCAAAGGCATCCGCGCGATGGAGCAGCAAACAGGCGAATACGCTTGAAATTATGGAATACAAAGGCGGAGAACAGGCATGGCAAGTTTTCGACATGGGACATGGCATGTCCTATAAATCAATAACAGGCGGAATTTTTGAGACCGGATTTTCCGACACAATCCTCCAGATGTGGGCGGCTTTCCTATATGAATTCGACAAAGGGAAGCCCATTGCGAAATTCGCGGGAACTGTAACGCCATCCGAGGTTGAGGCAAGCCACCATCTTTTTTCCGCCGCCTTGGAATCCGAACGGAAATGTTCCGTCGAAAAAATAAAACCGGAAACTTTATGATTAAACAAAAAGACATAGACGACAAGAGCATTTGCTTGATCGGATTAGACATAGGGACAAGCGCCATAAAGGGTGTATTGGTCAGAGCGGACGGCAAAGTCCTGGCAGAGGCCGGAACTGAGACGGCATTCCTCCATCCGGAAGAAGGGCAGGTGGAGATCGAACCAGAACGGCATTACGAAAATGTCTGCGGCGTAATTCGCAGATTGGCCGCATCCGCGCCATGCAGAGTTGCGGCGCTGTCCATGGCGGCCGCATCGGGCAATACGCTCTTGACCGATTCCGAGGCTCGGCCGCTCTGCAACATAATCAGTTGGATGGATCAGAGAGCTGTCCGGCAGGCTCCGAAGCCGCTGGCCGAAATCTCATCCGCAGAACTCGCGCAAATATGCGGTTGGCCATGCGTAAACAGTTTCCCCTTGGCCCATCTCGCATGGCTGCGCGAAAATCGCAGTGAAATTTATTATGGGGCAGGGCATTACGGGATGGACACCGACTGGCTAATCTTTCGGCTCACCGGAAAATGGGTGATGGATCATTCCACCGCTTCGACTTTTCATCTTCAGGAGCAAGTGTCAGGCAATTATCACCTCAAATTTCTGGATTTGCTTGAGATTCCGATGAAAAAACTTTCGCCCCTGCTTCCATCGGCTTCAGCTGTCGGATCATTGCTTCCACAGTCCTTGCGCGATACAGGGCTTTCACCGGAAACAATCCTCGTGTCAGGCTGCTTCGATCATCCGGCAGCTGCGCGTGCGTCAGGGATATTGAAGTCCGGACAATTGATGCTTTCTTGCGGGACATCATGGGTTGGATTCACTCCGGTAACTGATCGAAAAAGGATTATAGACGCGGAGATGCTATGCGACCCTTTCCTCTCAAGGAAAAAGGGGCCGTGGGGCGGAATTTTCTCCGTGCCATACATTGGCCGCGCGATTGACTGGTATGTAAACAACGTGATAGCTCCTAATGAAAATGACAGGATGAGAATTTTTAACGAATCTGCGGCAGAGGCGGGCGCCGGCGCCAATGGTTTGGAAATAGATTTGCGGCTTGCGCCAAAACGCATTGAAGCTGAGCGCAAAAATATCAGCCGCGCCGTCATGGAAGGCGCCGCGCGTCTCATAAAAGGAAAAATCACGGAATTGAAGAGGCATGGGTTCAATTTTGACCAAGCTGTGATGGTTGGTGGACCAACCCAAAGTCCAATCTGGCCCGGAATAACGGCGGAAATCACCGGAATGGAAGTAACAACAGGCTCTATGACTGCGGGAGCGCAAGGCGCTGCCATCTTGGCCGGCATTGGAATCGGCATTTATCGTGATGAATACGCGGCATTGGCTGCAAGGAGATAGAAATGGGTGTTGATTTCAAAAACACGGATCGGCAAATATACGAACAAGAGCTGGAGGATTTCCTGCCTGATAAAATATTCGACGCCCACGTTCATCTCTTCGACGAGTCATGCGTACCTGAAGGCTATGAGTTTCCAACCAAATCCTGTTACCGGAAATTTGACTGTAAGTTCACTATGGAAGACTATCTTGGGCACATGGACAAAATGCTCCCTGGACATGAATTGCATTTAAATCATTTCGGGCATCCTTCCCCTGATTTTGATCTTGATGCGTCCGCAAGATACACAGGGAAAGTGTCGGACAATAAAAAATATTACGGGATGTCCATGGTTTCCCCTCACGACAAGATTTCAAATATACGTAAGCGGATATTGGATAACCGCCTTGTAGGCTATAAGCCATATCTCGATTTTGTTGATTGGAAAAAACCTATAGATGTTACCATTCACGACATGTTGCCTGCCGGGCAGATGCGATTCGCCGATGAGCGCGGACTTGCGGTCGTTTTGCACATTCCCCGTTCCGGCCGCTTGACCAATCCTCTCAACCAAAAGCAGATGGTGGATATATGCCGCCGATATCCCGGAGCCAAAATCATTTTCGCCCACATCGGCAGGGCATATTACCTGAAGAATGTCGTCGGCTTCCTGGACGGCATCGCGGAATGTCCCAACGCATATCTCGATACTGCAATGGTCAACCATGAGGGCGTACTCGAATACACGTTCAGGAATTTCCCGATTGACCGCATCCTCTTTGGTTCAGATGCGCCTATAGCTCTTCTTCGCGGAAAATCTGTGGAGATAAACAACCAATACGCATACCTGATGGGCGAGGACTATGAGATCGGAACAGCGATCTACGACGCAAACCACGCAGTTGATTTCACTTTCTTTTTTTATGAACAGATTCGTGGAATCAAATTGGCCTCGCTGCGTGCCGGCCTCTCAAAAACGGATATAAAAGGCATATTTTTCAACAACGCAAATAGCCTGTTCAGTCAAATAGCAAAACAAAATTTTGGAAAGTGAGGAGTCGTAAATAAAATGAACACAACGAACATGCCGCAAGCGGGTCTCCTGCCGTTCTATCTCAAGCTATACGATGATATCATGCCGGAACACCGGGATGCCTTTAACAGTTTTGCCAGGCGCATTGCCGCCGCGCTGGAGGCGCATGGCATATGTGTGCAAATCGCGTCGGTATGCAGAGTCAAAAATGAATTTGAAGATGCCATCCAAAGTTTCGAGCGGGACAAAATTGATTGCATCATTACGCTGCATCTCGCATACTCGCCGTCGCTCGAATCAATTGAAGCCGTCTGTCGGACCAGACTGCCGATCATCATCCTCGACACCACTATGGATGCGGCATTCGGGGGCGATGTTTCACCGGACAAGATAATGTTCAACCATGGAATTCATGGTGTGATGGATTTTGCTTCGATGATGAAGCGCCGAGGGCGCCCATTCGAGATAGTGGCAGGGCACGATTCTGATCCGTTGCTCATCGATAGGACAGTTGATATGGTGAAAGCGGCTTCCGCCGCGAATTACATGCGTCGGAGTCAGGTTCTGCGCATCGGAGAAGCCTTCAAAGGAATGGGGGATTTTTTGGTCAGAGAAGATGTATTGGCGGACAAGCTCGGAATTCAGGTACGGCAGATTGGGATCGAACTGCTTGATGAGGCCGTCTCTAAAGTCGAACTTGCTGAAATTGAGGCTGAGCTTGCCGGGGATGCCATACAATTCTCCTGCGAAATTTCCAGAGAGGCGCATGAACGTTCCGTCCGCGTCGGACTCGGTCTGCGGCGCATACTGGAGCAAGGCGGTTATAATGCCATGAGCATCAACTTTCAAATATTCGACCGCAAGGACCGCCCAGCCTGCGCGATGCCTTTCCTCGAGATTTCCAAGGCGATGGCGTGCGGTATAGGTTATGCCGGTGAGGGGGACGTGCTTACCGCCGCTCTTGTCGGAGCGTTGTCTCGCGCTTTCGGTGAAACAACTTTTACAGAGATATTTTGCGCCGATTGGGCAGGAGACTGCCTCTTCCTTTCACACATGGGTGAGATAAGTCTGTCAATCGCCGGTGGCAGACCGCGTGTTTTCGAAAAACCGTTTATATTTGGCGGAGGCATGAATCCTGCCGTCCTGACCTGCGCCGTGAGACCGGGGTCAGCAGTCTTCGTGAACCTCGCACCCGGTCCCGATGACAGCTTCTCTCTCATCGTCGCGCCAGTCGAGGTGCTCGCCGAAGACGCTTCGCTCAAACCGGACATGCGCGATGTTATTCGAATTTGGATTCGGCCGCAATGCAAGATTGCGAATTTTCTTGAACAATATTCGCGCGCCGGAGGAACCCATCACAGCGCACTCGTGCTGGGCGAACATACAGAAGCCATCGCCGCCTTCGGACGCATGATGGACATGGATGTGGTCCATATTGATTGACAACAGAGAAATTTGGAATTTCCGAAATCGCCGGAATTCTCATGAGCCTTCTTGGAATAATATTGATTTCAGTCTAAGGAATCGTTAAAACATTGACAGAAAGGTGAATTGAAATGACAGAGCAAATTCCCCAGCTTCGAATGGTCATCAGATACCTCTATAGATGGAGCTTTGACGAGCCCCTCACATCCGGGTTCAGTATCCGGACTTATCGTCCCGGCGATGAGGAACACTGGTGCCTCATCATATCCGAATCATTCCATGAGGAGTTCAAGTTGGACAAATGGCAGAAGCAAATGCTCGAAAAAGAAGGATACGGGCCGGAGCGGGTCTTCTTCATCTTCGACGGTGCAGGAGTACCCTGCGCCACTGCCGCCGCCATGCGCATTGGCGGTGAACAGCACGGGTATGTCCACTATGTGGGGACCAGACCGGGGGATTGCCCCGTGATTGTTGAAACTCAGATGGTTTCCTTCCATTGATGTACACGAACATTTACTTAAGTCAATTTTTTTCTTCTGTTCGTTCTTTTC
>JAGVIF010000524.1 GCA_020056205.1 Lentisphaeria bacterium
AAGACCGCTGCGGGTATTGCCCCTGCCAAAAATACTTGCGAGCCCTCCGATGGCATCTGCAACGGCGCGGTTTATGAGTTCTGCAATTGGCTCTAAGGATTTCGAAAAAAGTAACTCGGGTCTATCTGACCCGATAGTCGCGGGTCAAATAGACCCGCGCTACTTCGAAATGCGCATTAACTTAGTGGCATTCGACCCCGAAATTAGCGGCTTACTGCTAATTTCGCGGTTTTATCAATAAGAAACTGCCCAAGAAAGAGACACGCTAAAGTCGAAGATCCCGAGCCGCGGGGCCTCGGGGCTGTGAACTCCGACGGCAGTTTCAAAGGAGAACTTTAGAACTTCCCTACTTTCCCTTCTACTTTTTTCACTTGGACGCCGCCGGACAGGAGGGAAAGAAGAATTTCCAGCATTTTTCCATTTTTTGACTTGATTTTCCGTCCCTGTCGATTTATCTTTCATCGTCATGAAAATCAAAATTCCTATCGGTTATAGAATTACAATCGTCATTTTTTTCATCCTTTTTTCTTCATCTCTGCTGCGTTCCGAAGAAAAGAAAAACTATCGGACCGGGATTATTCCGGATTTCGGCCTTAAAACCCGTCTGCATTCAAATCCCGAAGACTATTTTTCAGGCAGTATTCGCAAAAAAATGAAAGAATACGTAGATATAAAAAAATGGCCTGATGAAGATAAAAAGGCGTTGGATTCGATAAGTTATGACATCAGCGCCCAATCTGCTTTTCTATATGTTCCCGGAAATTATGACGGAGGAGATGGATGGGGCCTCTTTGTTCATATTTCACCTTCAGACAAAGGCGGCCTGCCGGGCGGCTGGGATAAGATTATGGAGAAACAGAAAATGATCTTTGTCTCAGCAAACGGAACTCAAAACAGCACATCCACCATAAAACGGGTTGTAATGTCGCTGGATGCAATGGCAAGCGTACGCAAGGAATACAAAATCGCTTCCGGACGAATAATTGTCAGCGGACTATCAGGAGGCGGTCTTATGTCTATGTTGACCGCGATTAATTATCCCGAATATTTTGAAGGCGCCATAAGTCATTCCGCAATGGTTTTCATCATTGACCAGGACTATGATGGAATCGGAGGTTCATTCCTCAAATATATTCCTGAGCGGGAGATCAAGGACCTCGCGAAGAAGAGCATTAGGTGGGCATTTGTCTCCGGCACGAATGATTATAACTACAAACACATCGTTGAATGCATGAAAGGATGGAACAAGATGGGCTTTGATGTGAAATTTTTTGAACAGCCCGCAATGGGTCATGCCAATTGCAATGAAGAATGGCTGGATAAAATAATCACCTGGATAGAAGAGAAGACAAATGCATCCCAGCTTGAAAAGCTTACGACGCTGTATAAAGCGAATAAGTTTCCGGAAACATACAAATTGGCAAACGATATTCTTAAAAAAAGCCCGGCCTGCACCCCGCAATACAAGAAAGCTGAGGAGATCAGGCCTGAACTTGATGAAAAAGCCAATAAGATATCCGAGAAAATACTTTCAAATAATTCCTCCGAAATAAAAGAGATTAACACTTTCATAAACGACTGGGGAAAAGAGAATCCATGCACGGCAAAAGCGAGAGAAGTGTTCAACAGCGAGGGAGTCAAAAACGCAGAAGCTTTGCTTGCAAAAGAGCCTCATGATAAAAACAAGTTGAAAGCCTTTTTGTCCACATGGGGAGATTATCCCTGCGCGGCGCCGGTAAAAAGTTCATTTGACAAGATAGGGGCCGAAACATTTAAACAGCTTAAAGAATCAAAGGCCGGCATTCCGCAACTCATATCATTCGTCAAGTATTGGGCGGGATGCCCTTGCGCGGAACAACCCGCGGAAGAGTTAAATGCATCCGCCGAAAAGGAATTGAATAATTTAATATCCAAGCCGGCGCTTACTTGTGTTCAAGTGACCGGATTCATGAAGAAATGGGAAGGCTTTCCTGTTTATGAGAAAGCCCTCGGCGAACTTTCCAAACTGGCGGAAAAGGAATTATCAGAAATCCAAAAGGTAAAAAACGAATTCTCCAAAAAGTCAAAGCTTAGTTCGTTCATTAAAAAATACGAGGGAACTGAAGCCTCACAAAAAGCGCAGGAAATCCTTTCCTCGTTAAGTTCAAGGAAAAAACACGAATGAAATACGGTTATTTTGACGACAAAAATATGGAGTATGTGATTGAGAGGCCCGATACGCCGGCGCCCTGGAGTAATTATCTTGGCAATACAAATTACGGAGCGATAATAACTAACAATGCCGGCGGCTACAGTTTTTTTAAATCATCGGCTCAGGGACGTTTTATAAGATACCGGACAAATTCAATTCCGTCCGACCAGCCCGGCAGATACATTTATTTTCGCAACAACGCCGACGGCGACTACTGGAGCGCTTCATGGCAGCCCGTGGGAAAAAGTTTATCCGAATACCGCAGCGAATGCCGCCATGGCACGGCTTACACCACGATAAAATCAAACTATCGCAGTATCATCTCCGAAACCACTTATTTCGTTCCCCTCGGCAAAAATTATGAAATATGGGATCTCACGCTGAAAAACAACGATGACAAAAAAAGGACGCTTTCCGTTTTTTCGTTTGTCGAATTTTCCTCCGAATGGCACTTGGCGCAGGATCTTATCAATCTGCAATTTACGCAATACACCGTAAAAATGGATTTTGCGGACGGGATAGTGAGATACGCGATGCTTGACAATGTTCCGGAAGATCCGGATAATTTTCAGAACCGCGATCAGCGCCGCCACGCGTTTTTCGGGGTTGTCGGAGCGGATTCTGCCGATTTTGACACGGACAGGGACGCGTTCATCGGTCCATATAGGTCTTATTCCAATCCGCTCGCGGTGGAAAGCGGGAAATGTTCGGGCTCCCTTGCCCACGGGGACAACGGTTGCGGCGCGTTGAGGAGCGAGTTCGTCCTCGCGCCAGGAGAATCAAAACGGATTCTTCTAATCTTGGGGATAGGCAAAGCTGAGACGACCGGCAAAGAAGTCCTGTCTCATTATTCAGGTTTTAAAAAAGCCGACGAAGAATTTACCGAACTTAAAGATCACTGGCGCTCAAAACTCGAAAGGTTTAAAGTAAAAACGCCGGAACAAAATTTTGACAGCATGATAAATGTGTGGGGCGCGTATAATTGCCTTATGACATATTCGTGGTCGCGCGCGGCAAGCCTCGTTTATTCCGGCGAGAGAGACGGTCTTGGTTACAGAGACACTGTTCAGGACATCCTCGGCGCGGTTTCACTGATCCCTGACGAGGCGGCCGGACGCCTTGAACTGATGATAAGCGGACAGCTTTCACACGGAGGAGCAATGCCGGTGATAAAGCAGTTTTCACATAAACCTAGCGCTGAACAAATGACAGATCCGGATAAACTTCGCTCGGATGATTCTCTGTGGTTGTTCAACACCATCCCGGCTTATGTCAAGGAGACGGGCAAAATTGATTTTTTTAAAAAAGTCATACCCTACGCCGATAAAGGGTCGGGAACTGTTCTCGACCATTTGAGGAGGGCGATAGGATTCAATATGGAACGAAGGGGGGCGCATGGATTGCCCTGCGGGCTTAGCGCGGATTGGAACGACTGCCTCAAACTCGGCTACCGCGGAGAGAGCATATTTGTCGCGTTCCAACTCAGATTCGCGATAAAAACGTATATAGAAATATGCCACCTGATAAAGGAGTATGCCCAGTTGGAGCAGGCTGAAAAACAGCTTAACGAACTGGATTTGGCAATACATAAACACACATGGGATGGAGAATGGTTTGTGAGAGCCTACGGAGAAGACGGGTCAGTGATAGGAAGCTCTTCACAGAGCGAGGGAAGCATTTTTCTGAACACGCAGTCGTGGGCTGTCATAAGCGGGGCGGCAACCACTTCTCAGGCGGAAAAAGCTATGGATTCTGTTTTTAAGAAGCTTGCGACTGATTTTGGCATAATGCTTTGCGCCCCCCCTTTTAAAACGGCCGATTATCACGTGATAAGGGCGGTGGTTCTCAATGAAGGGCAAAAAGAAAATGCCGGCATCTTTTGTCATCCGCAGGGCTGGGCTATAATGGCGGAATGCCTTCTCGGCAACGGCGCAAGGGCATACAGATATTTCAAAAACTTCATGCCCTCCGAATATAACGATAAAGCTGAAGTCAGGCAGATAGAGCCTTATGTGTATTGTCAGTCAACTCACAGCAAATACAGCAGAAGATTTGGCGCGTCAAGACTGCCCTGGCTTACAGGCGCGGCAACATGGGCGTATTACTCGGCGACTCAGTATATTATCGGGATCCGTCCCGACTATTACGGGCTCAGAATATCGCCTTGCCTTCCGCCTGAGTGGCAACAGATAGAAGTCAACAGAATCTTCAGAGGTAAAAAATTCAAAATCAGCATTAAAAACGGCGCGAAAGGCAAAGGCATATCAAAACTGGCTTTCAACGGCGAAAAATATGATGGAGAATTAATTTACGCTATTGACTTCAAAAATGAAAATATCATAAACGTCGAATTAAGTTAAGGCGAACTTTGCCCGCAATAAAGAATAAAGAAAGGGTTCACCGTTCGCCGTTCAGCGTTTAGGGTTCAGCGTTCAAGGTTTTAAAATTGGAAATAAATACAACTCTGTATCACTTACGTCCCTTACGTCCCTTGTGTCTCTGTTGTGAAAAATGGGAAGGAAAATGGAAAAAGGCGATGCCGATAGCGATCCCGACCCCGAAAAAGGCAACAGTTTCAAAGGAGAAAGTAGAAAACTTAAAACCTAAAACGTTAAAACAGAAACGCTATATGTCCAAGAACGTTGAAAGAATTTTAGTTATAAAAACAAGCAGTCTCGGTGATGTCATCCATTGCTTTCCGGCTGTCTCTCTGCTCAAAAAACTTAACCCGAATGCGTCAATTGACTGGCTCGTCAACAAGTCTTTGGCGGACGTAGCCGGGTATCATCCTGATGTTGATGAAATAATCCATTTCGACAGGGACGGACTGTCATCGCCTTTATCATTTTTAAAATCGCTTTCTGGAATGCGAACCTCGCTGAAAAAAAACAAGTATGACTATATCATTGATTTTCAGGGTCTTATGAGAAATGCTCTTGCCGGGCTCATGGCCGGTTCCGGGGTCATGGCTGGTTTTGACGAACCCAAAGAAACTTTGTGCGGACTTTTTTACGGGATAAAAATCCAGATTCCTCCGGACAAAGTTCATGCCGTCGAAAAGAACTGCGCATTGGCCGGTGGAATCTTTTCCGGCGAACTTGAGGCGCCGCCGTTTGCCTTCCCCAAAAATCCGGAAACCGCCGAAAATGTTCTTAAAATTCTAAAAGACTGCGGAGCTGATAATTTGTCCGGCATTGTCGCCGTCTCCCCCTGCGCCAGATGGGAGTCAAAAATGTGGCCGCCCGAATTTTTCGCCAACGCTTTGTCAATGGCCGCGGAGGAATTTCCCTCCCTGGATTTCGTCCTTATAGGTTCTTCCGCCGATTCACCCTTTTGCTCCGGCATAAAAGAACGCTCCGGATTGAAAAAAATTCATAATCTCGCCGGAAAGACAAGCCTTAAAGAACTCATTGAACTGATAAGGCTCAGCAGAGTGATGCTTTGCGTTGATTCAGGCCCGATGCACGTAGCCGCTGCGCTGAAAGTTCCTGTCCTCGCTCTTTTCGGCCCCACAGACCCGCTCAAAACAGGCCCCTACGGAAAACAACATACCATTTTCCAAGCCAAAGAAGGTTGCATAAAATGTTTTAAACGCTACTGTCACCGGGTCACAAAAGAGTGCGTTGACAAAATCAAAGCCGAGGATTTTGTCTCGGATTTTAAACATATATACTCTATAAGGCTTAAAATAAAGGTGTAGATAAAAATGAGAAAGTTATTTTTAATTTTTTCCCTTTGTGTTCTTTCCGTTCCGGCTTTCTGCCAACTCGGGGTAAATCTTGAGCTCAGCCAGAAAAGCTATCTGCGTTATGAAAACATATTCGCCCAGATCACTTTGAGAAACTTCAGCGGAAAAGCCCTTATATTCGGAGAAGGCGATACGTCGAACGGAAAAGTGGAATTCGCGATCGAAGCGCCGAACGGAATTCCGGCGGACAAAAAAAAGACCGATTATAATCCGATGATTGGATTTGTCATCCCTCCGGGCGTTTCCCAGACAATTCTTGTCCCCGTCAACAGGCTTTACATTGTGGACAAAGCCGGCTCATACAGAATAAAAGCGATAATAAATCATAATCAACTTCAGCATTCTTATGAGAGCGGAACGGCGGTATTTACAATTTTCAACGGGATAATGATATGGGAGAAACAAATCGGAGTTCCAAAACTTTATCACAAAGAGGGCGAGCTCGAACCGCTTTCAAGAACAGCAAGGATACTCTCTTTCTACGATGAATACAATAAATATTTCGCCTTAATGATTGAGGACAAAGATAAGGTTTTTGCCGTCCAGCGTCTCGGACACGACATCGGAAACGAAAAACCGCAGACGGAAACAGATTCCCTGAACAGGATACACATACTGTTGCAAATAAGCCCCAAGGTATATACTTACTTCCTATTCGATATCAACGGCGCGATTGAAGAAAAGGAAGTATATTCTAAAACCGACATCCCACCGGTTATGGTACTTGACAACAGCGACGGCTCCGTGATGATAGTTGGCGGCAGAAAGGCAATAAAAGACATTGATTACACCGAAGAAAACGGATTTCCCGTGATGAAGGAAGACAACTTGTAATCCAATTTTGAAAGGAATCTGAAAAAATGACCCAAGATGAAAAATTAAAAGATGAAAGCGCTACGTCATTGTCA
>JAGVIF010000425.1 GCA_020056205.1 Lentisphaeria bacterium
AAAAACATCCTGTAAATCCTGTTCATCGATGTTAAATTGAAATCATTATGAATCCTAACCAAGTAAATTCATCCAATGCCGAGGAAGGCGCGCGGTTGATTTGAGGCGATAAATTTCAGGAGAGAGGCTTTGCAATGGGCTGTCCGGTTTTAGATTCTGAATTGCAGTTTACCCCGATTCTACAGGACATCGGGGCGAGCATCGCACGGGAAAACTTCTGTTTCATCCATCCGGAAAATTCCTGTGCGTTTGGCCGTCTGATCAAGAAAGAAAACTTCAAGCCGGACGGCACACTCGTTTCCAGCTTCGAATATACTTTAAACGCTTCCGACGAAAGGATTGATGTCAAAACAAGTAGGGCGGCGCCCCGAGGTCAGACGGCTCGGTATCTTCGACTTTGCGTGAGGAATCTTACGATGCCCCATATGGAAAAGGACAGCTAAAAAGAAAAATCGGATATTGCATCTTCGGGAAGAAAAGTTATCTTGAGGAGCTTGAAAGGGAGAACATGAAAGAATTGATACCGATAGAACGCATTGAGAGCAAAATACTCCTCATCAGGGGACACAAGGTAATGCTCGACAGGGACCTGGCCAATCTGTACGAGGTTGAAACAATACGACTAAGAGAACAGGTGAAACGAAACCATGAACGCTTCCCGGAAGACTTTATGTTCCAGCCCTCTGAAGATGAAGCGGATATCATGGTATCGCAAAATGCGATACCATCCCGGAAAAGTCTTGGAGGCCATCTCCCCTATGTTTTCACCGAACAGGGTGTTGCCATGTTGTCCGGTGTTCTGAGAAGTAAAAGGGCAATCGCCGTGAACATCCAGATAATGCGTGCCTTCGTCAGATTGAAACAGATTCTTGCAAGCAACAAGGAACTTGCAAAAAGACTTGACGAACTGGAGTCCAAATACGGTGAGCAGTTCCAGAGCGTTTTCGAAGCCATCCGCCAGCTCATGGCTCCGCCTCCTGTTCCGCCTAAAAAGAAAATCGGCTTTCATTCCTGATTCCCAACTTCCCCCTCCGCTTGTCTTTTATCCTTCCAGCCGTATTTTATGGACGGCTAAAGAAACCGTGCCAGTATGGTGAAATGATTGATGATGAATGAGAAGCGTTGAAAATATTGCTGTTTTGGAATTCTTTAATAAATTATCTGTGTTTATCGGTGTTAATCGGTGGATAAGTTGAGGGGCTTTGCAATGGGCTGTCCCGAATTACCAATAGAATATTATTTTAGATATGATCGTCTGATTCTGATCGATATATCTGATTGATCCCCGTCTGATTGATTGATCGATCCCCGGGGATTGCTAATATGCAGGATGCGGTTAGGTTGCTTTTATTATGAAAAATCTGATATTCATCTCTTCTTTCGCGTGTTTAGCGTCGCTTGTTTTTTCAGATAAACCAAGCTTTGGCAAGCTTCCGCGCTGGCGCGGATTCAATCTGCTTGAAAAATTCTCCCTTGACAGGTCGAACAAGCCATTCGTGGAAGATGATTTCAAGATGATTTCCAAACTCGGATTCAACTTTGTGAGGCTGCCTATGGACTACAGGACATGGATAAAGGATGGAGACTGGAGGAGTTTCAACGAAAATACTTTGAAAGAAATAGATCAAGCTGTGGAATGGGGCAGAAAATACAAGATTCATGTCTGCATTAACTTTCACAGAGCCCCTGGATTTTGTGTCGGCAAGCCCAAGGAAAAATTGAGCTTATGGAAGGATGCGGAAGCGCTCGACGCCTGCGCGCGCCACTGGGGCGTTTTCGCCAAAAGATACAAAGGCATTCCCAATTCCGAGCTCAGCTTTAATCTTCTTAATGAACCTTCAAATGTCAGCGAGGACGATTATTTCAGGGTTGCTGAAAAACTCTGTGATTCAATAAGAAAGGAAGATCCCAACAGGCTTATTATCGCGGACGGCATAGATTGGGGAACTAAGCCCTGCTATACACTTGCAAAACTTAAAATTGCGCAGGCTGCCCGCGGCTATGTTCCCTTCAGCATTACTCATTACAAGGCCGAATGGGTTCAAGGCTGGGATAAGCGCCAGGAACCGCCGAGCTGGAAAACGCCTTTGCTTAATTCATACCTTTATGGTCCGGGAAAAAAGGAGCTTTGCTCTCCCATCGAACTTACCGGAGTCTTCAGCAAGAAAATGATTCTAAAAATAAATATAGGAACTGTGTCCGACTCCTCACTGCTTCTCATTAAAGCCGACAACAAGGAAATATTAAAGTACAAGTTCAAGTGCGGGCCCGGAGAAGGAGAATGGAAAAAGGCAGTCTATGAGGAAGAATGGAAGATATATCAGAACATA
This sequence comes from Lentisphaeria bacterium, assembly GCA_020056205.1. Lineage (GTDB taxonomy): Bacteria > Verrucomicrobiota > Lentisphaeria > Victivallales > GWF2-50-93 > JAGVIF01. Next base: position 2,331 of record JAGVIF010000425.1, read on the forward strand.
TATGACAAAGATTTCGCAGTGACAGTTCCGGCGGGCGCTAAAGAGATTACTATTGAAAACGCTGAAGGTGATTGGCTCACTTTCAGTTCCCTTTCATTATCAGAAGATAGCGCGAAAAATATTGAATACAAAATAACAACCATCCAGGAATGGGGAAAGAAACAGGGAAAACTCGCATTTGACCCAGGACACGATCCGGTATTTGTTTCAGAAAACATGATGGACGAAAAATATCTATGGAAAGAATGCATAGAACCATGGCGGAATTTTGAGAAGGAGGAGAAAATAGGGATAGTAATCGGTGAATTCGGGGCTTATAATAAAACACCGCACTCCATTGTCTTGCCGTGGATGGAGGATTGCCTGAAAAACTGGAAGAAAGCCGGCTGGGGATGGTGCCTTTGGAATTTTAGAGGCGATTTCGGCATTCTCGACAGCAACCGCACTGATGTCAAGTATGAGAACTACAATGGACACAAACTTGACCGCGAGATGCTTAATCTCCTTCAGAAATATTAACATGGCGTTAAAAAATATTTCCGAGATAGACGCTTGTAAAGCCCATTTTTTGGGCGGTTTTTTTGATGGCGCGAAGGCAGTCCGATGAGGTCGGAGGGCTTTTAAGATATTTATAATCAGGGTGATACGCTGAAAAATGCAGGGGGATTTTCAGAGACAATTCGTTTTTTGTCCACGACAAAAACGCCTCTATCATTTCATCGCCGTCGTTCTCTCCTGGTATGACAAGATTGGTTATTTCGAGATGTTTTCCCATTTCATAAAAAAGCTTCATGGCGTTCAGGACAGGCTGCAACGATGAGTGAGTCAACTTTGAATAGAATTTCTCGGAAAACCCCTTCATGTCAATATTTGCCGCGTCTATCAGGGGAAATATTTCCTTTGCGGGACCCGGCTCAATGTATCCGTTTGAAACCATCACCGTCGCCAATTTTCTGTCTTTGGCCGCGGCGGCTATGTCGAGCATGTATTCGGCCCAGACGACAGGCTCATTGTAAGTGAATGCCACCGACTGGCATCCGGCGGTAAGAGCGTCTTCCACAAGTTTTTCAGGGCTAATGAATTGTGAAAAATCTTCTGTTGAGCAGCTTCCCCTTGAGAGATGGTAATTCTGACAGAATGCGCAATCCAGATTGCATCCGTAACAGCCTATTGAGAAGGTTGTGGTGCGCGGCAGAAATTCATTCAAAGGCTTCTTTTCGATAGGGTCTATGTGGATGGCCGCCGGATGCCCGTATGCCAGAGAAAAAAGCTCATTTGCGAGATTCGCGCGAACGGAGCAAAAGCCCGTCTTGCCCTCGGGGATCAGGCATTTTCTCGGGCAAAGAGAGCAGAGGATGCCTTTTTCGGTCTGCCTCCACCACTTCGCCTTTTTGAGATCAGTTGTTTTTGCTTTCGAATTCATTCATGAAGTCTATCAATTTCTCCACGCCTTCAAGCGTCATGGCGTTGTAGATGCTCGCCCTGATTCCGCCGACGGAGCGGTGCCCTTTAAGCCCTATAAACCCCTCCGCCTTCGCCAGTTTCACAAACTTTTCTTCGAGATCCACGCTCGGGAGTCTGAATACGACGTTCATCTTGGATCTGCTTGCCGGTTCGACCGGGCATTTGTAGAAAGAGCTTGCATCAAGGATTTCGTAAAGCGCTTCCGATTTAGTGTCATTTATTTTTTCTATTGCCGGGAGTCCGCCTTTTTCCTTCATCCAGTCGGTTACGAGGGCTAACATATATATACCGAAAGTCGGAGGCGTATTGTAGAGGGATTTTTTTTCTATGTATGTGGAATATTTGAGCATTGCGGGAACTTTTTCGGCGGCTTTTGCGGCGAAGCTGTTTTTAATTACGACAAGCGTCACTCCCGACGGGCCGAGATTTTTCTGCGCTCCGGCATATATCAGCGAAAACTTGCCTGTATCAACGATTCTCGACATTATGTCGCTTGACATATCCGCGACAAGCGGCGCCGCGCCTTCGGGAAATGAATGGTACTGTGTTCCGTAGATTGTGTTATTGCTTGTTATGTGCAGATACGCAGCGTCCTCACTCGGATGCCAGTGGCGTATTTCGGGGATTCTGTCGTAATTTGTGTTTTTGCTTGACGCCACAATTTTCACTTCGCCGAAAAATTTCCCCTGTTTGATGGCGGCCTCCGCCCAGTGTCCGGTCTCGGCGTATTCAGCGAAAGAATCTTTCGGCAGGAAGCTCATCGGGATCATCGCGAACTGCAGGCTCGCGCCGCCCTGCATGAAACATACGGAATAATCCTGCGGGATATCCATCAGTTCCCTGACATTTTTCTCGGCGCGCTCAATAACTTCTGTGAACTCCGAGCCGCGGTGTGAAAGCTCTATTATGCCGCAACCGCTATTTTTGTAGTTGGTGAATTCTTTTTTCGCCCTCTCCATTACTTCGACCGGAAGCATGGACGGGCCCGCGCTGAAATTGAAAACTTTCATCCGTCCGGGTTCTCCGTGTGTGTTTTTGTCTTTTTTGCTTGTGATTTTTTTTACACTATTTCGCGGAACAAAAAAATCAACATCGTTTTTAAATAATTTTTTTTAAAAAGATTGTTTGACTTTGTGGAATTCCGGAATAAATGTTACGGGATGTTATAACATAACAGATTCTAACGATTCGGAGTTATAGAAATATGCCAAAATTAATCTGTCTAAGCGGGATGAACAAAGGGGAGGAGTTTCCTCTTGAGCCGGGAGAAAATCCGATAGGGCGTAGCGACGGCAATAGGATATGCGTTTTTGACAAGAAGTCATCGCGCGTCCACTGCATGGTGATAGTCGAAGGCGAAAATATATACGTCGAGGACAATCAAAGCACGAACGGAACAAAGCTGAACAATGTCTTTATCGCCGGGAGGACCAAAGCCAACATCGGAGATCATATCAGGCTGGGGCAAACAGTCCTTTTGCTGAGCGACAAGCCGGTGGAACTCAGCGCTACTGACACATCAAAACAACACCAACAACGCAAGTATGAGGTTCTTCTTGACGAGTCAACTTTTCAAGTGACCAAAACCACCGCTCTTCGAAAACTCAGATCGGAAAAAGACGGAAGAGATGTCGGATTTCTCTCATTCTTCCAAAAAGACGAAAAATGAACAAAGAAAAAATTCCCCCGCGTTACTTCCCCGAGATAGATCCTGAACAATGCAAGGGGTGCGGCAAATGCGTTTATTCATGCCCTAAGAAAATTTTGAAGGCCGGCGATAATATCAACAGCTATGGGTTTAGATACGTTGTATGCGTGGAGGATTCGTGCGTTGGGTGTGGCAATTGTTTCTATTCATGCCCCGAACCCGGCGCTATAATAATTTATTCTGATGACGGAGAAGACGAAGGTGAAAAAAGTAGAAAGTAGAATTTAGCGTCCTACCACGAGCGCTTACGCCTCGGGGTTTTATCAATAAGAAACTGCCTAAGAAAGAGACACGCTAAAGTCGAAGATCCCGAGCCGCGGGGCCTCGGGGCTGTGAACTCCAACGGCAGTTTCAAAGGAGAAAGGGAAAATGAACATAGAATTTTAAAACAAAGACACGAAAAGATGAGAT
>JAGVIF010000277.1 GCA_020056205.1 Lentisphaeria bacterium
GACGCAGACCGGTTTCAGCCGGTCGCCGATTTTTTATATCGTATAAATACAGGTAGTTAAAAAATTAGGCGGGCAATTTTGTCAATGTAGTGCCAAAATAGATAGAACTAAACACTTTCTGCTTGCACCCCCAACAGCTTCATGCTATCCCAGCCATCATGTTCATCCGAGAATCAACTCATACCGATAACCGAAGCGGGCGGAAGTACCGCACTTATAAACTGGTCGAATCCGTGCGAACCGAAAGAGGGCCAAGACAGCGCACCCTTTTGAATATCGGCGCCGGCTTCAGCCTGCCTCAGGAACAGTGGAAAGAACTTGCAAACCGGATCGAAGCGATCATTTCCGGCCAGATCAGCCTTTTCCCAGTACCCGAAGAAATTGAACGATTCGCACAGATGTACGCCCACAAAATTATTCGGCGACATGGCCAAAAAGAGCCGGCGCCCGCTGAAGAAAATGGCAAGCCCGATTTCCAGACGGTCGATATAAACAGCCTGGATCATGAGCAGATACGCTCGGTGGGCGGAGAAAGCGTCATCCTTGCGGCAATCAAAGAGCTTGAACTGGATCGCACACTGGAAGCGCTCGGGTTTAATAAACCCAATGTGGATGCCGCAATTGGCGTTATTGCGGCGAGGCTGCTGGCGCCCGCATCGGAACGCGCGACGCATCTGTGGCTCCAAAGCCATACGGCGCTCGATGATTTGCTGGAAACCCGCTTTGAATCCCTTTCCCAAGACCGAGTGTATAAAGTCTCCGACATGCTCTTGAGAAACAAAGCGGAGATTGAAACCCATTTGCAGAACCGCGAAAGAAATCTTTTTAACCTCGATGAAAAAATACTTCTCTATGATTTGACCAATACGTTTTTTGAAGGCAGCGGCAAGTACAATCCCAAAGCGCATTTCGGTATTTCCAAGGAGAAACGAAGCGATTGTCCTCTTTTGACGCTTGCGCTGTTGATGGACGCGGACGGTTTTCCCAAAAAAAGCGAGGTGTTTGAAGGCAACGTCAGCGAACCTGGCACATTGGAAAAGATGCTGTCTCAAATATCCAACATGGCGAACAAGCCTGTCATCGTTGCCGATGCCGGGATTGGAACACAGGCGAATATAGAATGGATGATCGCCCAGGGATTTGACTATCTTTTCGTATCGCGAAAACGCCTGCGCGATATCCCTGCCGACATAGAGATGGCCAATGTTCGGGAAAATGATCGGCGGCTGGTTCGTGCGGCTGCCAGCATCAACGCCTCCAATGAGATGGAGGTTCTTTGTCATTCCAGCGCCAAGGAAATCAAAGAAACCGGCATTAAAACGCGTTTTGAGAAACGATTTGAAGCCGGTTTGACGGATGTTCAAAAAGCGCTTTCCCGAAAAGGCGGGACGAAAAAGTATGAAAAAGTTTTGGAGAAAATTGGAAGATTGAAAGAAAGATACCGGCGTGTGAGCCGGCGCTATGAAATCGAAGTGGAAAAAGATGAAACCTCCGGCAAGGCAATCGGCATTCATTGGCGCATGAAGCCGATGGACGACACAAGCGGTTATTATATGCTTCGCTGCAGCCGAACGGATTACATGGAAAAGGAAGTGTTCGACATATTCACGATGCTGCTGGATTTGGAAGATGCCTTTCGTTCGATGAAATCCGAACTGGGGCTTAGGCCGGTGCATCATCAAATTGAATTTCGATGCGATGGTCATCTGTTTATAACCGTCCTTGCCTATCATGTGCTACAGTCGATCCGCTTGAAATTGGAAATATCCGGCATAACGTATAGCTGGACCACGATTCGCGCCCTGCTATCGACGCACTATCGCGTGACGACTTCCATGAAGCGCTCGGACGGCAAAATGATATACGTCCGCAAAACCGCCAAACCCGAAGACTGCCACATAAAAATCTATGACGCTTTGGGACTGCCCCACCGGCCCGGAAAGACCAGCAAGACGATCCTGTAGCCGGCGCCCCATCTTGGCTCCTAAAAAAATCTGTAGTGCCCAAATAGACGTCGGTATATATTTAACATGCTGATATTACGTGAAATATAAAATCGAACCATGAAGTTGGGTTAAGGGGTGCATCTTGGCAATCATGATCCCGGCAAACATCGAGAGATTCACTACGGAGATAGGGGACGTATATCAGATTATAATTTGTTGGCTGCAAGCAACTCATAACCATCCTTCCTTCGGAAGAAGGCCAGATCTGGTGGGGGGCGGGCTTCTTTGATCGGTGGGAGGCTGGTCGGGCTTGAAGGCGATCAGGGCTACCACGGCTCAGTTCGCCCATTGGGCCGCAATGTACGGTAAAATTCCAGAAACTCCTTGCTTCAGGTCACATTCAGTGGTACGCTTAAAAGTACGATTGGAGGTATGTTATGGGAAAATTATTGAATATCATCCCGGTGAGTGATTTAAGGCAGGATGCCGCTAAGATACTGAAACAACTTAAAGATTCAAAGGAACCC
>JAGVIF010000531.1 GCA_020056205.1 Lentisphaeria bacterium
CTGGATTTCGTTGTCAAAGTGTCCGATGTTGCAGATTATCGCCTGGTCTTTCATCATCTTCATGTGCTCAAAAGTGATCACATCTTTATTGCCTGTCGCGGTGATAAATATGTCGGCGGCGCCAAGAACATCTTCAACTCTTGCCACTTCGAATCCTGCCATAGCCGCCTGAAGGGCGCAAATAGGGTCTATTTCTGTTACGATGACTCTTGCTCCGAAGCCGCTCATAGATTGGGCTGAGCCCTTGCCTACATCGCCATAGCCGCAGACGCAGCATACTTTGCCGGCTATCATCACGTCCGTGGCTCTCTTTATTCCGTCGGCGAGAGATTCCCTGCAGCCGTAAAGATTGTCGAATTTCGATTTTGTAACAGAGTCATTGACGTTTATTGCGGGGACAAGGAGTTTTCCCTCCTGGTGCATTTGGCATAAACGATGGACGCCTGTTGTCGTCTCTTCAGAAACACCCTCCCATTCTTTGACGACGTTTTGCCATTTTTTTGGATTGTCTTTCAATACGCTTTTCAGTATTTTATTAAGCTCTTTTTCGTCTTCCCCTGAAGTTTTCCGGTTCAGTATCGCGGGATCTTTTTCGGCATAATATCCTCTGTGTATCATCAACGTGGCGTCGCCGCCGTCGTCAACGACGAGGTTTGGTCCTTTTCCTCCCGGGAAAGACAACGCCTGTAGAGAGCACCACCAATATTCAGCGAGAGTTTCGCCCTTCCACGCGAAAACCGGAATCCCTCTTGCGGCAATCGCCGCCGCTGCTTCATCCTGAGTGGAGAATATATTGCACGAACACCATCTCACATCAGCGCCAAGTTCTACAAGGGTTTCTATGAGAATTGCCGTTTCAATAGTCATGTGAAGGCTTCCGCATACTCTTTTCCCTTTTAACGGCTTGATTTTTTTGTATTTTTCTCTTGTCGCCATCAGACCCGGCATTTCTTTTTCAGACATCTCTATTTTTTTTCTGCCAAGCGCGGCAAGAGCCATATCAGCCACTTTGCAATCTTTCATTTTTTCTCTTTCCCCTTAAAAGTTATTCATAAAGGACAGGCAATATACATGACCTGTGTTTTTTTGTCAAATATCCTGTAATATGTTTTTAACCCAAGTTTTGCGGTTCAATGGCCGAATTTAAACTAAGTTCTTGATAATAAACGAGGTATGAACGTAAATATTCACCGAACGACTGCGCTACCTATCCGAACCGCCCGACGGTGAAGGGTCAGGTGAATATTTACCCGGTGTCTCTCCCCGAGGACCGTTGGTCTCGGGATATTCGACTTGACCGGGCGCCTACGCCGCGCTACCTCGAAATGCGCATTAACTTAGCGACATTCGACCCCAAACAAAATAAAAATACATAGTAGCAGTGCGGAAGATTGAGAGTGTCAATGTGTCAGAGCGCCAATGATTGGGTGACTGGGTGATTGAATGATTGCGCACTTAAAAAATCCGCAAATCACTAAATCTTAAAATCACCAAATAATCATGTGCGGAATAGCCGGAATAATTGATCTGAATGGCATGGGCATTGAGTCGTCCGAACTTGAGGGGCTGTCTCAGTCATGGCGCATCGCGGTCCCGATGGGCACGGTGTTTATATTGACAGGAACGTAGGGATCGCCCATTCGCGCCTGCCAATCATAGACATTGAATGCGGCTCATAGCCGATGTGCCGCTCGGAGCTTTTCTATCAGAGCCAGTTGCAAAAGTCATAAACCGCGCCGTTGCAGATGCCATCGGCATCGGTTTTGAGTTTTGCAATTGGCTCATCAGAGAAGTCTCGCGGAATGGAGCGAAGACGGCAGGCGCCATGTCGTATGCCGAAACCCTTTCCGTGTCGACAAGGACAAGGAAACCATGCGCAGGATTTTATCAAGAGCTGAAAAATAGTTATGTATAAAAAAATATCTGCTTGATTATAAATGACTTACGAACTTTTTTTCGCAATGCTCTTGCAATCGCTATATAAATGCTATACTGTTGACTTATAAAAAGGCTATTATTATGATAACGACGGCGAGACAGCTTAAATACAAGAGGATCATCAAGGAGATTGACGGATTTATCCTGCGGGCGGCGGTCGGCGACAAGTTGCCCTCCGAGAGGAAACTTGCGCACAGGTTTGGATGCAATGCGCTTACCGTCAGAAAAGCTATCGCGCCGTTCGCGAAAAGCGGGAGGATCGTGAGACGCATTGGAAGCGGAACATTCGTAAACGGCAATTCTCTCCACGGAGGCGGCGATTTTCTTCCCGTATATAAAAAAGACTTGAATAAGATTGGGATGCTCATTCATTCTGAAAGCGACGCGTACGCGCTGATGGTTATAAAAAGCAGTCACAAGGCGGCGACAGAAAGGTCAGTCAACCTGCGATTTTCATATGTCGAGGACTTTGGAGAAGAAGCGCTATGGGAGGCGAAAAACATGGAGCAAGAAGGCTGTTCCGCCTTGGTTCTGCCGTGGTTTCCGGTGGGTTGCGCGGGCCGGGCCGTCGAATTCATCCGCCGCTCTCCTCTGCCGGTCAGCATGCCGGTTCTAGTTCCGGGGATCGAAAAGAACTGCTTCGAAAAAGCGGAATTGTTCGGGAAGGGAACAATTTCTCAGACCGAAGCCGCATGCTGTTTTTTTCATATTCTCGGCCATAGGAAAATAGCGCTTCTCTGCCCAAACCAACCGTCCGACACGATAATGCAGCGGAGGCTGAGTGCGTATTCGAACTTCATTTGCCGCGAAAATATGGAAAATATCTGCGGGCTCGTCGGAGAAAGTCTTTCGTACATGAACACCCTCGCTTCAAAGTGGAGCAGGATCAAAGGCGTACTTGCCGTGATCTGTCATGACGATCTACATGCGATAAGGTTCATGACTGCAATGAGGAAGCTTGGGCTCTCAGCCCCTGCGGATTTCGTAATAATGGGCTGCAACAACACCAACGAAGCGCGTTTTTCCGATCCGCCGCTAACCAGCATCTACGACGATTATGGGTATTCTGGCGAATGGCTGATTCGGAATGCTCTTGCTTTGGCAAAAGGGGGGACTGATCAGTCGTCAACCGGCGCAAAACATCATCTGGCAATAAGAAGCTCATGTGGTCAACTTGAAGGGACAAGCCCGAAAATTCTGTCCGGGCTCAAATCTTCAGGTATAATAATCGAATATGAAAAGGAAACTCAACCTTCCTTATCATCCATGGAGGCGATGACATGAATAGCAAAATACCAAAAGCGGGAATAATTGTCGATTACCAATTTAAACCGGAGAATGAAATTTAAAAAAATAATGACCAAAGCATTTTACAACGATTAGATTTCTAATTAATCCACCGATGAACACAGATAAACACCGATGGTATAAGTTCAGTGAATATTTACGAAAATAGAGAGAGCGGGTAATGA
>JAGVIF010000221.1 GCA_020056205.1 Lentisphaeria bacterium
ATGTCGCGCGCGCGGAATTCACGCTCAAATAACCGGCCACGGCGAGCGTGGCCCTCCACATAAATGATGAGGAAAAATCGAATGAATAGAATTAATTCTGCCTGGTTGATGGCCGTGTCTGTGTGTGTTATGGGGCTTGTCTCTTTGCTTTGCGTTGTCTCAGCCGCTCCGCAGTTCGCGGTTGACGGCGCGATTGTCAATGCAGGTACGCGTGTTAAGATGGGCGGCGACGGAAATATCTCGATAATCGCCGGAAAAAGAATGAAGTATTTGATCGGGATGCAACTTGTTGCCGACGGGGCGCCCATCCTCCCAAAGGAACTTGCTGAAAGCGGGCTTGATGTAATAAAGTCGAAGAAAACCGCCGTTTACACGGGGACATATACCCCCAAAAACGGAAAGCCGTTCGGGATTGAATATTCCGTTGCTCTCACTTCGGAAGATAATGCGCGAATCTCGCTCGCCTTCAAAACGGCGGCTCCCGTTGAAAATATTTTCTCTCACGCCGGACTCAATATCGCCATCCTCCGAGACGCGCTTGCCGGAGAAAGCATTTTGATAGATGGGAAAGAACTTGCCATTCCGTCACAAAGGGCGGGCGAAAAGTCCGTAAAAATATACAACGGAGAGGCGTCGGCGATTGTCTATTTTGCCGACGACCCGGCTCGGCGGCTCGCCCTGACGGTTCGAAACGCCGGGACAGTGTCGGTAAGCGATGTGCCTGTCATCGGTTTGGAAGATGCGAATATCCTCCTCCATCTCAAGCCGAAAAATAATGAAATCACTTTTGACGTAGCGCTTTCTGAAATGGATGCGGAGCGTTCATCGGGCGAAGTATATGCGAACATTGACTTCTGGTCGCCGGATAAACTCAAGATGCCGCGCTATAAACTTTCAAAAAATCTTGTGCAGAATTCCGGTTTTGAAGACGGGTTCAAGTACTGGACATTCGGCCCGCTCGGCGTAATCACCGAGATGCGGCTCGGCGAGCACTACAGCATAGATGAGGGCGGCTATTCCGGACGGCGTTGTTTGAAGATTCTTGGAGAAAAAGGCCAGTCGCCGGCACACATTGCGACATTCGCAATTCCGGTTGAACCGGACACTGAATACACTATCAGTTTCCATGCGAAAGCCGACCGCCCGGGCGTCTGGATTAATTCTATGCCATACACCGCAGTATGGGGAAAATTCCCCGGCGGAAAAAATTATGAGCTTTCCACGGAATGGAAACGTTATTCAAACACGTTTAAGGTTCCCAATACTATTCTTGCGCTGGATTTCGGCATAAATGATCCGTCCGCCGATTGTGTCGCGTGGATAGACGCGGTGCAATTGCGAAAAGCTCTGCCGGGCGACTATGACAAAACGCCGGAAGACTATGAAGAAAAGCCGTACGGAGTGAGTTTTACGTCGGCGCGACGCGATAACTTATTCCAGCCGGACGACAAAACGGGAGCGGCGTTCTACGTTCACGGCAAAGCGCTTGCGAAAGGGACGCTGGGTGTCCGCGTTACTGATTTTGCCGATCTCGCGGTGAAAGAAGAAAATATCCCGTTTGTAGTCGGCGAGAAGGGTTACGTTTTGCTTCCCGCGCTGTGGGCGGACGCGCTTGAAACAGGACTCTACATCATTGAAAGCTCCATACAATGTGAGGACGGTTTCGGCGACCGCGAGTTTGACCGTCTGGCAATAATGCCCTCGGTAAAAGGTCAGTCGGTTCTGCACGATAAATTTTTCTGTACGCTGGCCGGCTCGCGCTGGGCAAACTGGGCGCGGGGTATGGAACGCTATCAATATCTTGGTATTAACTCGATTATAAACTTTGACCCGGAATACCCGGCTTTCCGCGAGGAAATGAGAAAAGCCGGGATATTCTATTTCAGTTCCATTTTCGATGGCGGGGAACGCATTGGTGCGCGGGGGTGGGACATCAGAAAAGACTTTGCCCTTCATCAAAGCGCCGCCGACCTTGCTGTCATTGAGGAGGCCGCGTATAAGAAAGCGAAAGAAAACCCCGACATATGCATCTGGAAGACAATCAACGAACCCGGTTCCGGCGGAGTTTTAAATCCGGTGGACAACATCGAAGAGATGAAAAAAATGGTGCGGTGCGTCGCCGCGGCGCGCAACGGAACACTCCGCGCAAATCCGAAGGCTCTCGTCCTCACACCCGACCCCGCGAATATGTATCCGACCGGCGGGATAAAATATATTGACACATTCCTCAAAGCAGGCGGCAAAGATGCCTGCGACATCGTGGCTATTCACCCGTACCGCAGACGGCCGGAGTCCCCCGATCTTGACGCTGACAGCGCGGCGCTCCTTTCCATGCTGAAAAATAACGGTTTCACCGGCGATGTCTGGTTCACCGAAGGCATTTATCATCAGAACTATGTGATTCCCGCCCTGGGCCTCGACACGCATCAGGGCTGTTCGAGCGATCATTATCGCGGCGGCCCCCTGACCTATCATATGGGATGGGGCGAGCGCATGGCGCTTGCGTATACCATGCGAAGCTGGCTTACCGGGTTAAAATATGCTGACCGCGTGAAACTTTACGTTGACTGGAACTTCGGCGGTTCATCCGCGTTCGGAATTGATATGACAGTGAACGCCAAGGCTTTTGCTCCGAACGTTCTGACCCGTCTTCTCGGCAACGCCGTATACAAAGCCGATGCCAATCTCGGCAAAGAAATTCGCTGTTATATTTTTGAAGACAAAGAAAAGCGCCCGGTATCCGCGTTATGGATATATAATCTCGTTGTGGACACCGAGGGGAAACCATGTCCGGAAATGGATATTTCACTAATTCCGCCCGGCACCGAGTTCATAGACTGTATGGGCAGAACTTTCGCGCGGCCCGATACAAATAAATTAATGATATCGCCGCTTCCGACCTTTCTGCGCGGAAGGCCGAAGACGCTCGCCGCCTTCCGCAGCGCGCTTGAAAAGACGCGGGTGGGCTCCGGCGAGATAAGCCCCGTTGACGTGTTTGCGCAGGCCGTGTCCTCGTCGCATATTGATGTCTCAGTGCGCAATCTTCTCTCGCGAACCAGCGACGGGCGCATGAAAATTTCCGATTCCGAAACGACGGTTTTCGACAAGCGGATTTCCATCGCCGGCAAAGACATATGGAAATATCCTTTAACCGTAAAAAAGAATGCCGGAGCGCTCACCACATTCGTCGCAAAAACGGAGTTCACTCCTTCGGAATGGGAGAAACCGATTGTCAACGATATCACTCTTGATATTATCGCCGCGCCTAAACTTGTCTCGCTCATCACTATTGATGGTGATTTGTCCGACTGGCCGGCCCGGGCGAAAGTTTCGCTTCCCGCGCGCTTTATGGAGTTTCCGCCTTACGGGAAAGATCCCGCAGAGACTATGGAGTTGAAACAGAAATATCCCAAGGGCATTCCATGGAAAGGCAACGCCGATTTGTCGGCGGCGCTTTATGCGGCGTGGGATGCGGAAAATCTTTATATTGCGGTAAAAGTGAAAGATGATGTGTTCTCGCCTGCGGCAACGCTTGACGGCTCGTGGACGGGCGACGGCATACAGCTATACTTCGACTGCTGGGGTGATGCGCGGCAACAGTCGTTCAAAGGCTATGACAATAATGACCAGGTCTTCGATCTCTGGCCTTCGCCGAACGGCCTTGTGGTAAAACGCGCCGTGGCGCCGGAACAACAGCTCGCATTTCTTAAAACCGACATTGTTGCCAACGCCAAAACGGCCTTCAAGCGCGTGACGGGTGGTTACGTGTATGAAGTGGCATTGCCGTTGCGCGAACTGACTCCGATAAACTTGCGCCCTGAATCGTCATTTGGCTTTGCGCTCATCATAAATGACAACGACGGCGATTATCGCAAGCGCGGGCTCTCACTCACGCCGAACGGCACGGAACCCCATATGAGGCCGGACCTGTATTCCGTGATGGCGCTTGAAAATTAGACCGGCCACGGCGAGCGTGGCCCTCCACGTCTGCGGCGTAAAAATGGATATTGAATACTCGAACAATTTAAATAAGAAGAAACCAAAAAAAAGGAGTAATTATGGGGATGGATATTAGCCCGGTGATATTTTGGCATTCGGATCCGGTCGGGCCGGATGAGACCGTGATGCTTTCAGGACATCTGCTCGGTAATGGATCAAAAGTCGAACTCGTCCAGTTGGAAAACGGCGGATCAGACAAAACCCCGCGCCAGTTTAAAGACGGATGGGGAAAATCCGCCAACCCTGAAATAATATTGCAAACCGAGCAGTCTTTGGCTTTTGTCATACCGTCCGTGTTTGACGCCGGCATTTATGCATGCAGGATTGTTCGCGGGGCGCAGCCTTCGGAGACGGTTCTCGTCAATGCCCCCGAAATCCGCTGGTTCCAGGGAGACAGGGGCTTGAGCGCCACGACTAAAGGTTCATGGCTGAGAGTTCTCGGCAAATCGCTTAACTTTGGAGGCGTTTCTACGGCGCTCCTGCGCGGAACCAAGACGTTTCAAATCGAGGCCTCCGTGTCTTCGATGTATTCTCTGGAATTCAAAATTCCCGAAGGAATTCCTTCCGGCGGCTATGAGCTTTTCATCCATAATGGCATGGGTGGCGCTTTCGGGTGGAAAAAAGCCGGACCGCTTTGTGTTTCTCAAGAACGGGAAGAAAAAAATATCGTAATGAATGTCGTGGATATGGGGGGAGATCCGGAGGGACTCAAGGACTCCACTTTCGCAATAGTCCAGGCAATGGAACGGATATCCTCATACGGCGGGGGCACAGTATTTTTCCCGAGCGGAAGATACAGAATTGACTCGGTTTTAAGAACCGGAACATTTATCGCCTCTCCGATCGTTATTCCTCGTGGAATATCGTTCAAAGGCGAGAGCAGGGATCGCGTCAGCCTCTGGTGGCCCGACCGCAAGGAACCGCTTTACACGCTGATCGAATGCATGGGCGACAACACAATCAGCGGGCTTTCGATTTTCACGCAGGGACGGCATCGCAATATTATAAGCTCCGACGCCGACAATATCACAATTGAAAATGTCCTGATAAGAGCCAATTGTTATTATATGTGCATGCACGGCGGCAGGTCGCACCACAGACGCGGAATCGAGGAGGGAAGCGAAAAAATGGGCTATCTTCTTGAGTTCAACCGCAGCAGGAATGTCCAGATATCGGACTGCGACCTTTACGGTTCGAGCGGCGTTTTCCGAATGAAACATGTCGAGGGATGCCGTATGGCAAACTGCAAAACCCACGGAACGAGCTTCGGCGAGCTTTCCGGCGGCGACGGCAACATCATCGAAAATGTGGACTATAGCGCGAATTCACTCGTCGGATGGGGGTTCTACACCTCTCTGCATTATGGAGCCGTCACCAACAGGCATTTGTACTTCGCGCGCAACAAGATCGCCAGAATATACGGCGGCGATCACGAGGCGCTTACTCTTGATGGTCATGGCACAGCCTATATCGGTTCCGTGCTGAAGGCGGACGGCGCCAATATCACTCTTTCCGGCGACCCGGTATTGGGAATGGACGGGTGTAGAGACAATCTGCCGTCGCTTGAGAAGACCAGCATGTTCATTCTTTCCGGAAAAGGGAGAGGACAATATCGCGCGCTCAAATCTTACAACGGAAAGGAGATTGAAATAGAAAGTCCATTTGCGGTCGCGCCAGACGAAAGTTCCGTCGTCTCCATCGGCGCATTCAACGGGGGGCATTTGATTATAGGAAACACCATGGAGGACACCGGCACCATAGTCCAGCTCTATCCTCCTAATTTCGAGTGCGTGGTAGCCGAAAACAAGGCCATCCGTTGCTCGAACATGAACAGTTGCAGCAAGCTCGGCAGAAACACGGGTAGCCGCTTCCAGCGTGTCGAACCGAGTTGGTACAATCAGTTTCTCGACAACCGTGTGATCGTAGGCAACGGCTGGGGCGGCGGCGAGTCCGAGATAGACCGCTGGCTCGGCGGTGAAGGCACACTCAATATCTGGGGCTGGCAGGTGCGCTATCATGTTGACCCGTTCGGATGCGACCAGGATGCGCAATTAGAGGAAAAGGACACCGAGGAACTTCTTCAAAAGAAAAACCCGGAAAAAGGCAGGTGCCTGCCTATCAGCATCTTCCAAATCGTGCGGCGGCATATTGTTGACAATAACAGCTCAATCCGCGTGCGCGGCGCGGTCGCAGATATTCTGATTGAAGGTTGCAATATGAATGCCTCAAAGCGAGGCGTCAGAATTGACAATGAAGTCGTGAAACCGCATATTGCTGATGTTGGGCAACTCGCATTTGAGCCTCCGCAGGAGATCGCAAAACAGGGAGACCCCCAGCCGTTCCTTTCGCCGGTGCGAGTCATCGCAAGAAAAAATAATTTTAAAGAGGTGGAAGCCCCCTATTCGGGAACCGCCCTCCAGTGGGCGAAAATCATCCGCTAAAAACAAAAAAAAATCTCACACAAAGTCGAATATCCTAGCCTATCAAGCGTCGGGAGCGCGAAGAGCACAAAGAAAAATGCATTGAAATTTTAACAAGTCGCTTCATCGAACCGGCATCAGCCGGTCGGTAAGCTAATCGAGGTAATTGCAAAAGTCTCAAATTATTCGATTAAATATTGAAACGGTTTGGAAAAAATGGAAAGAAAACTCATAGTATCCAAGTGTATCAAACTATAA
>JAGVIF010000523.1 GCA_020056205.1 Lentisphaeria bacterium
CCGGTTACGGAAAGAAGTCTGTCACGCAGATCGTAGCTAAAGACGCTTCGCGTCTCGTCGGACTGGACAAATCCGGTTTTATTTCCGGCCTTATCGTATTCGTGTTTCTCCCATGTGCCGTCGGAATTTATTTCCTCGATCTTATTTTTAGCGGAATCGTATTTGAAGCTTGTGAAAGTCTTGTCGGGACGGATTATTTTTGTGATATTATTTTTGTAGTCATATTCGAACTGCGTCTTTTCTCCGGTGTGGGTGATTTCGGCGACTTTCCGGTGTCCGGCGTCGTGGACGAATTTCGTCCCCGCGCCCGATCGGTCAACAAGCTCCGTGAGAGCGCAACAGGAATATTTAAAAGACTCAAAAGTTTCAGTCCCTTTAACTCCGCTCAGGACAGGAGGATATGCGATTTTCGCAAGCCTGCCAGTTGGCTCATAGGAATATTTCCTGATAAAAGTGAAAGAGGCGGACGCCTCTTCGCGCTCCGCGCGGCCACCTCTGTCGCCGGCGGAAGCGACAAGGGCAAGCCCTTGACTCTTGGAATGCTCCGCATTCCTCTGTGCTTCGCGCAAAGACAGTCCAGAATTATCCGAGGCTTCGCCTGCGGACGATTCCGCGAGATTCGCAGAAGAGTTATTTCCAGAGTCTTGGTCGCGGCGAGCGCGCCCCTCCATTTGAGAAGATGCGCTTCCCTCGGAGGGAAGAATTTCGATGGAAGAAATCGCGTTCAATCCTTTGAAATATGAATAAACTGTCTTTGTGCAATCCGGTTTTATATGGGAAGTAACCCTGCCCAGTTCATCAAACGCAAACTTGTGAATAGTTCCATCAGCAAGCCTCGTCTCGGAAGGCATTCCGCTTTCAGAATATAAATAGACAGTCGTAATCCCCTTGTCATCAATCGCTGAAAGACGGGAGGTTTCGCGCTCCGCGCGACCAGCGTATCCGCCGCTGGATGCGGGCAGGGCAAGCCCTGCACTTTGAGAAACTTCGTTTCTCTTAGCGGAATCGTCCGAAGCTGCGCTTCCGTCCGGTTCCGCGAGGTTCGCGGAAGAAGGAACAATTTCCGTGGAGGAGGGTGCCGGACTCGCAGTATCAGAGTATGTGTAGGAGGTAGTAGCGCCGCATTCATCGGTCTTTTCGATAAGACGGTCGTGTTCGTCATACTTAAAGGATTCGGAAGAGCCGTCGGGATAGACGATGGCGGTTCGCCGGCCTTTGTCGTCGCGCATGTAGGTGGTGGTTCTGCCGAGGACATCCTTTTTCCCTATCTGAATCGGGCGTGTCTTGTCATAAATATATTCAGCCTTGCCCTCGGCGGTTTCAATTGAGGCAATCACATATGTCGGTCCGATTTGTTTCATTTCGGTTTTTTTCTCGAAGGCGAATATTTCGGAATTTTTCTCATCTTTGAGGACAAAACCGCTTTCTATGATTTTAGAATGGTCAGCGGCCCACGAGACGCGGGTGTAAATGCGCCTATTATCGGGATATGTCAAAAGCGTCAAGACATATTTTGTTTTCGCTTTTTTATCGGAGTCGGCGCGGTATTCGGCGGAGAATTTTTCGCCTTCGGTATTGATTAGAGAAACGATGCCGCCTTCTTTTTCGCAGTCAAGATGGAGGTCGCGGACAACAAACGGAACCTGCTTGCTTTTGGCGAGAGACTTCATGTTTTCCGGATAGAACGGGTGATCGGATGGGATAGTAGTTTTAACTTCCTTGACGAGATTTTTTTCATCCCAAGTTAATTCCGTGACAGCTCCCGCCGGAGATATAATTTTTGACGCAAATCCATTTTTATATTCGATTGTATAGCGGGATTTATCGGCATGAACAATTGCGGAAATCCTGCCTTCGCTGTCATACTCACAGGCAATCTGTTTGACTAGGGAATTCTGAATGCCTATCGAGGAAATTTTCCAGCTTATTCCGTCGGCGCTTGAGAAAATGTATTCCATATTGTCTTTGTAATCTGAAAGAACAAGGTCTTTATCCGAGCGTCTCACGGACATTTCCGGATAGTTTTCCGATACGAATGAAGTCGAGCCTATTTCTTCGCTGGTCTTTGCCTTGAAGAGGATTTTTCTTTCATCGCCGAGATAAGCGATCATATATTCCTTGCTTCCTTTCTCGGATGAGCCGGGAGGAATAAGGAGATATGACTCGGTGGGAAAGAAAGGCTGTGCTGTCCCTATTCTCAACTGAAGGAGTTTATGTTGTATCGGAGAAAATTCAGCGGCGAGGGCGATGTCAAGAACAGTCTTTCCTGCCGCACTTAGGAATGGACGTTCCTGAGATTTTCCCGAAGGGCTTGAGCAGGATTTGCAAGAGCCGGAAATTTGAACTGACGGCGCGCTCGGCAACTCAAAAGGACTGGGCAACAATTCAGACGCTATTGAAGATACCCCGATAGTTAGAGCAGAAATAAGGAGACAATTTTTAAGAGTTTTCATATATTCCTTTTAGTTAGACGCCTGAAAGCCGCAAGTTATTCTGTGATTTTTTATAAGCCGATAGTTGGACAACCTCCAGCGCATGGGTCTATGTCACATTTATCGTTTGGCACGCATTTCTCTGTCCCGTAGGGTTCGATACAGTCATTGCCGGTGGTGGCTTCTGCTGAAACATCCGTGATGCTTGCGGGAGTTCCGCCGTTTATATCCTGGGCGAAAAG
>JAGVIF010000147.1 GCA_020056205.1 Lentisphaeria bacterium
ATTTTTTCGTTCCGACTGATGGGCGATATGAATATCGTCCGAAGAAGGAACGGGAAAATACGACCGCAAGAAACTCGCGGGTTGGAAAACCCGCGCTCCTTTTTCCAATCGAAGACGCATCGTATAAGATAAGGACAATATGAAAAAGCAGAAAGAATCAGTTGTGCCTATGGAGCGCATACAACAGGCAATCCTGTTCATCAGGGGGCAGAAAGTCCTGCTCGACCGGGATCTCGCAGTTTTATACGGAGTGGAGACAAAGGTTCTGAAACAGGCTGTCAAAAGGAATATCAGACGGTTCCCTTCCGACTTCATGTTTGTCCTTACTGGTCAGGAACTTGCCATTTGGAGGTCACAATTTGTGACCTCCAATTCTGATCGCATGGGACTTAGACACGCTCCGATGGCTTTCACCGAACAAGGCGTTGCAATGCTTTCAGGAATTTTAAACAGCGACCGTGCAATAAGCTTAAACATGGAAAATCTGAATATCCAACACGGAATATCCAATGACGAAGAAAAGAAAATTTGACTTGCAGGAACGTTTCATCGGCTATACTGTGGAGGGTCGCGCTTGTCGCGACCGTGTTTCATCGGCTATGCTGTGAAAATAGACACCGCAAAAAAAAATAAGGAACAATAACAACATCCTCACTTGGATATTGGGTGTTCCGTGTTGGATATTGGATATTTTGCGTCACTTAAAATGAGAAGGAAGCAGAGGGCGGAGTACCTTGTAAAAAGGGGAAAACTGTAAAACCATGATTCTCAAAACCTATCAGAGCGAGGCAATAACCTACATTTTGCCTTTGAGCAGTTTACGCCGCAGCCAAATTCCGAAATTCAAATATCGAAATTCAAAACAAATTGAAAATTAATAAAATTTCAAATGGTATGTCAAAAAAACCCTATTTATACCTAAAGGAAATAATATCCTTTCTGTTCGGAATATTTCTGACTGTAATACTTGCCGTATGTGAGCCTTTTTGGCGAATACGCATAGTAGCCATGCCCAAAAGATTTGGAGAATTTGCCTTAAGGGGTTATCTCTTTTTAAAAAGACAGGAAATAAATGGCAGGGAAAAACGCGCTTCTTATATTTTTATTTCCGGTCCTCCGGTTAACAGACAATTACTGGACATGTTCAAAAGAAAACTTTTTATTATAGAAAGCACAAATTTTATCCCTCTAAGAATCTTCCCGCATTGGTTGTTAAGCAAAACAAGATTTCTTGTTGCCACCTCGCAGAATTCAAATGAATATTATGAATTTAATTACGGCAAACCCCTGTTGAAATTTACTCCCGACGAGGAGAAAAGAGGACGCAAATTCCTTAAAGAAAAGATGGGGATTAATTTAGATAAAGATTGCTTTGTTTGTGTTTTTGCCAGAGATTCGGAATACTTGAAGTTTCTTGCGCCTGAAAAGGACGCCAGCGCTAATGATTATAGAAATTCCAACATTGACATGTATAAAAAAGCGGTGGAATTCATTATAGAAAAAGGCGCTTATGTTATTCGAATGGGATATATCGTTGACAAACCAATGAATTTTAAACACGAAAAGTTCATTGATTATTCTGTTACATGCAGAGACGATTTTATGGACATTTACTTGGCGGCGCATTGCAAGTTCTTCCTTTCGGGAACTTCCGGAATGACTGATATCGGCACGATTTTTCATGTTCCGAAAATTGGCGTTGATACCGTCCCGGTAGGATATGCCCCTTGTGGAAAAAATGATATATATATACCCAAGAAAATCAGGAATTTGAATACCGGACAGTTGGAGCCTGTTAAACTAATAATGCAACAGCTTGGCAATGACCCAAGAATACTGTTCGATGGCAATAAGTTCCGTGAGCTGGGATATGAGTATGTGAATAACACTGAAGAAGAAATTCTATCCGTTACAAAAGAAATGTTCGAAAGACTTGATGGAACATTTAAATATTCAGACAACGACAAACTGCTCCAGGAACAATATTATAAAATATTTCCTGATAATCATTGGGCAATGCAGGCCAAAAAGGTGCCGATTGGCCGTGATTTCCTAAGAGAAAACAGCAGCTTGTATACTCATACTCTATAAATCATGAATCTCATAAAATATTTTTCCTTCTATTATTCCCTCACGCGGGGACGACTCTTGCTGTTCATAGGTTCAGCAGGCATATCTGTTTTCTTTGAAATGCTGACAGCCGCCGCCTTCCTAACGGTTCTCCAGTTCGGGACTAACAATGAAACCAACAAAATTACTAGGCTCGTACACGAGATATTGACTCTCATCGGAATAACCGGAGACAGGGATGCCTTTATCTTCCTTCTTTTCTCCGCGACGGTCACAATATTTCTCAGGAGTATTTTTGAAATCGTCTCCGGCGTGTATATGACAAGGCTCGATTCAATGATTTTCATCAACATGGAAATAAATATTCTTAAAAACCTACTCAGTTCCAACTACGAATATTTTATTTCTCAAAACGTGGGAACACTAAGCAACGCCATTACAAGAGAGATACGCACAGCCGCGGCTTCCTTCAGGTTTTATGGAACAATCATTGTCAGCTCCTTCTTCGCCGTTCTATACGTCATCATCCCCTTAATCCTGCGCCCCGACGTTGTCATTGCCATGATGGCGGCGGCCGTGCCGGTTTTCTTCCTTACGAGAATTATAAACCATAAATCAAAGGTCCTTTCGCTAAACGCCACCGATCTAATGTCGAAATTCACCGGAAACATATTGCAGCTGCTTCACCATGTGAAATATCTGAAATCCACAGAAACATACCCTCCGGTCTTCAAATCCATTAAATCCCTCTGCAATAATATTGCCGCGAATGCCAACAGGACGGCATTGTGGAGCAACATCGGCGGCTTTGGAATAATGCCTTTTGCAATCTTGTTTTCAGTACTGATCATCTACTACCAGGTCATAGTATTAAATGTCAGGATCATTGACGCAATAACTGTCCTGGGACTTCTGTACATGGCTTCGACGAGGCTTCTTGTAATACCATCTTCGTATCAAAAGTTCATGGCTTGCGCCGGTTCAATATTGACTTATGAAAAATTAATTGACGAACTCTCAGGCAACCAAGAGAATTTTGAAAAGTCAAATAATATCATGCCCGACTATTCAGGTAAACTCGTTTTCAACAACGTTTCCTTCAAATATGCGAAAGGGAAAAGCCCTGTTTTAAAAACTTTGAACCTGGAAATCCAGCCAAAGTCCACAGTCGCATTTGTCGGAGGCTCCGGAGCGGGAAAATCCACAATAGTCAATTTGATAACCGGACTCCTGAAGCCCGCAGAAGGGCAGATAACCCTCTCGGGCGCCGACTACAATGACCTGGACATGCGCGCATTCCGCAGAAACATCGGGTATGTTACCCAGGAATCGGTGATATTCAACGACACCGCGCTGAACAATATCACTTTCTGGGGCAATCCTGAAATGGAGGACGTAATCAAGGTATCCAAACAGGCCAGCTCACACGAGTTCATAGAGCACATGCCCGAAAAGTATGACACCCTTCTGGGCGACCATGGAGTCAACATATCGGGGGGGCAGAAACAACGCATAAATATAGCAAGGGAGCTTTTGAGGAATACGCAAATCCTGATCCTCGACGAAGCAACAAGCGCGCTTGACACCGAAACTGAAAAAAACATCCAAAATAACATAGACAAGTACAGAGGTGAAAAAACCATCATCATAATAGCGCACCGCCTCTCAACCATTAAAAACTGCGACAGAATATTTGTCCTGGACAAGGGCGATATCGTGGAGTCCGGCTCATACGATGAACTCTACAGAAAAAACGGAAAATTCCGCCAGATGGTAGACAGCCAGTCTTTAAATTGAGTGATCTGGTTATATCGGTTGATCGCTGTATATTGCCGCAATGAATCAGAAAAATGATAAATATCGGGTTAATCGGGCCGTTTTTTCGATTTCCAAACTCGGGGAATCGGACGAATATATTTATTGGCAAAAAAAATCCCCCGTCGAGAGACTTGAAGAACTGGAAATAAACAGGCAAATCATCTATGGCTACGGCTCAACTCCCCCAAGACTTCAAAGAATTCTTGAAATTACTGAACGAAGAGCAACTTGAATATCTAATGATTAATTTGCCGGATTTGCTTAAAAACAAGAAAGCGGCCGACAGACATAAAGATCTGGATGATATCGAACACCTTTCCCAAAAATAATCATGTGCGGCTTCGTAGGAATAATTTCTAAAAAAAACAATCCTTTCCCTGAAGACAAGCTCAGAGAAATGACATCGCTCATCGCCCATCGCGGCCCGGATGATGATGGATATTTCCGTAATGACTGGCTCTCGCTCGGTTTTAGGAGACTGAAGATAATAGACCTTTCCGAAAAAGGACATCAGCCAATGTTTAATTCGGAAAAAAGCCACCTCATAGTTTTCAACGGCGAACTCTACAACTACCGCGAAATTCGCAAAGAACTTGCCGGGGACGGATATGTCTTCAAGTCAAGCTCCGACACCGAAGTCGTCCTTAATTCTTATATCCGCTGGGGCGCGGAATGCCTGAAAAAATTTATCGGGATGTTTGCTTTTATCATCGCTGATTTGAGGACGAAGGAGGTCTTTATCGCCCGGGACCAGCTTGGAATAAAACCTCTTTTCATCTTTGAAGATAATCAAAATATCATTTTTTCCAGCGAAATAAAATCACTCCTGCCATACACATCGCTTGAGCCAAACTATGCATCATTCAACGAATATCTTGTTTTTCGCTCTCTCCCGGGCGAAAGAACAATGTTCAAAAATGTCCGCAGTCTTGGCGCGGGATATTGCGGACGATGCAAAGATGCAAATTTATCCGTCTCGCGCTATTTCAATCTTGCCGACACATTGAAGACAGACGAATCTTGCTCCTTCGAAGAAGCCTGCGAAAAAACTGAGTCCGTTTTTAGAGAAAGCGTCAGCCTTCACCTGAGAAGCGATGTCGAACTCGGCGTCCAACTCAGCGGAGGAGTGGATTCAAGCCTTATCACCGCAATATCATCGGAGATGACAGGCAAAAAACTGCACTCCTTTTCAATTTCATTCGCGGAATCTGAATACGACGAGTCCGAATATCAGAAAAGAGTCTCGAAGCGTTATAACACCGAACACCACGACTACAGAATGGATGAAGATGCCTTCGTCTCTTCTTTTAAGAAGGCGATATGGCATTATGAACATCCGCTTAATGATCCAAATTCAGCGGCAACTTTTTATCTTGCGAAAAAGGCGAAAGAGCATGTTACGGTAATGTTGAGCGGAGAAGGAGCGGACGAATCTTTCCTCGGATACGCAAGATTTAATCCGGAATCCCTGAGAACAATCAGATTTAGAACTTTTCTGCACAGGCGTCCCGAATTAAGAAAAACTATGCTCGCATACTGGCCGGTACTAAAAGGAAAAAAAATCCTCAATATCACAAAATATCCGCCGGCAATGTTTGTCTTGACATACGCGGACTTAAATTCGGTGGATTTGCTCTTAAACGGGAATTTCGCGGAAATGTCTCCGCGCAATGAAATTGCGAAATTCGCAAAAGAAAATGTTCTCAACGAAGCTATTTTGCAGGATGAAATCTGTGATCTGCCTCAATGGTTCTGGCGCGCCGACAAAATGGGAATGGCGGCATCCCTCGAATTCAGAGTGCCTTTTTGCACGGAACCAATGTTCAAAACGGCAAACTCCATTCCATACAAACTCCGAGTTCACAACGGCGAACGCAAGGCTGTCCTCAAAAAAATAGCCGAAAAATATATTGACAAAGACCAGATTTACCGCAAAAAAATCGGATTCGGAACTCCAATAAATGACTGGATAAATAAAACTGGCAGTTATCACGAGCTTTTCGAAGACACAGTAAATTCAGCATCATTCAAATCGCGCGAATTCATTGATCATAAACATTTTAAAACTATTTACGATGCCCACAAATCACGACTCCACCGTGAAATAAACAGCGCGTTTCTCTGGACTTATTTCAACCTCGAACTCTGGCACAATATCTTCTTCGAGAACGAATGGAGAAAATTATAAAGTAGAAAGTAGGATTTAGAAAGTAGAAAACGGAAAACGGAATTTAGAAGGCTAAAAGTAGAAAGTAGAAAATAATTTAAAATTCAGAACGCAGGAGAGGATTGACAGTGATTTTAAACATAAAATTGGAATCGTTCAGAAAGAGGCTTCAGAAACTCAATATTGGCTTGAACTGATGGATGAAGCTGATCTGTTCGATAAATCCAAAGTGCTGCCACTTCTGAATGAATCCTCCGAATTACTCGCAATATTCACTTCCATCGGCAAAAAACTCAAGGGAATCTAATGTTTTCCACTTTATATTTTCTCCTTTGAAACTGCCGTTGGAGTTCACAGCTTCTGCCTGTGCGTGCCCGCACGCAGACAGGTTAGCGTGTCTCTTTCTTGGCAGTTTCTTATTG